>JAAHGR010000665.1 GCA_010672425.1 Symploca sp. SIO2E6 | reverse complement strand
ACACGCTTTGCCTCTTCACTACTCATGACTCATCCCCCTCTATAATATTATCTGCTTTGACGGGTTTATAGCGTTGTGACCACCAAACCATACAGTCGCACAGTTGAATTAGTACTGCTAAAGCTACTTTTCGCTGCTTTTCGTCAAAACTCCAAAGTTCATCAGTGATGCATTTAATGGCTCCTTTATCGGTAGGTTCAACCTTCTTGTCCGGTAGATTAATCCCTGCATAAGCTAGAAGTTGGCAAAAATGCTGCCAAGTATCTGCCCAATAATTGCTGGCAGGGGTGGGGAAATATACGTCTTTTTTCTTATCATACAAGCGTAGTTGTTCACCCCAAAATCTTTCCAATCCATAGGATGCAGTAGTTCGCATCTTATAAGCTTGGTTATGGGCTCCCTTATCGTAATGCTCGAATACCAATTCGTGGGCAATTTGATCTAAATTGTAAGCTTCCCAAGCCATGTCTATACCCCCTTCAATGTTAGTTCACAGTGACCAAAGCCAATGGATTCTAAGCCACCGAGATAGATATCAGTTTTGTTGCTATTACCAAAAGGTTGCCAGGATTTCTGTTCTGTATTAGAGGCATTCTGATTTAGCTGTTTGATCGCAACGGGGAATACCAGGATTGTTCCCTCTGGTAAAGCTTCAGTATTGAAAAATGCCTTACCCTTAACTCGTTTCTGCTCTTTTTCTAGGGCTACTCGACTTTGGCGATACAGAGCCATATCATGAATCATACCAATTTCATCATCACCGACGACAACTGCTGGTAGTTCTTTGCCCAGGGGGAACCAAGCAGAGAGATTTTCAGTACCTTCAACGCTCAGAAAACCAAAATTGAAAAATAGCTTCTTAGTACCATTGATCGTTAGAGCCTCTAAAGTTTGTGAGCCTTGATACTTGAGGCTATCGGGGTCTGGCCATTCTTCAGAATTTTCCACTAAACGCTGATATCGTTTCAATAACTTAGGACAACTTACCCACACTATCGGTTGTCCAGGACAAAATACTGGAAGCCAGAGGATTGAAGCATATTCAAACTTTACCACTGATTCTGTCGTATTTTCTGATAACTCTGATTTGGCTTCATTTCCATACCAGTAGCCTGCTTCGGTTTCATTATGAGATAGGCGCATTTCTGAACGTAGCCTTCCCCGAATTGAGCTACCGGGAATAATGCCGGTTTGGGTAAATTGATCTCTAAAAATCAGGTTGAGATTGCCACTTTCCTCACCAGCAGTTGCACCTACATGTAACGGTGCGAGGGTTTCGATAATGCCGTAGGCTTTTTTGTACATTACGTCTAATGGGAATTAAATTGTACCTATTGTAGGGGCGGGTTTAGCGACAAACCAACCCATTTTACCCAAATATTTCGCTCAAAACCCGCCCAAATGATAACCTGGGGATGGTGTTGGGCGGGTTTTGTATTAAGATTGTCGCCAAAGGCGTTAGCGGTGACCCTAAACCCGCCCCTACAGTAACCGAGAAATCCCTAATGAACTCATTACTCATTACTCATTACTCATTACTCATTACTCATTACTCATCAACTCCTTCAATCTTGACAGGTAGACATAAACCGCAGCCAAACTTTTTCAGTAAACCTTTTTCCGGAAACCACTCCTTGGGGAAATCCCACCAGGTACGATTTAATGGTTCTTTGAGAAGGTAAACAGTGCCTGGGGGAACGGCATAACGTCCCCGGGATAAACGTCCAGCTTTGCGAGTCTGAAACTCTTCTTGGTACTCTTCCCCATAGCCAATGCGATAGCGATAGGGAACGGCTTTATCTGTTAGTAGCTTGATTTTATTGTAATCGTAGGCGAAGTTTGGCTCTCGAGGATAGCGGTAAGAAAGAGCATTGGAACCCCAAACAGCAGGAGTGATTAAGGCAAAGGCTTTTTGAATTGGTTCTCGCAACTTTTTCAGTATAAAGCTTTCCGAGGTTAATTCAACACTTTTCACTTCCACCAGATGACTCTCGCCACCAAACTGATACCATCCCTGGGGTAATTCATAGGTTGAAAGGTAAACGAGACAGGTATCTTCCTGCATCTGCACAGCATTTTCTAGGAATAAGCCATCTTCTTCTAAGGTATGTCGTTCCTGCTTTTTCATTCTGGGATGTAATACTGAGACATAGTTCCAGGATTTTCCCGCAACGGAAGGAGATGCTGCTTTAGCATCTTTTTGAATCGTTTTTGGTTCATCACCCCAGTAATCAAGCCTGAGCCAATGGTACTCTGATTCGCTTTTTTCAACTTCTTCCACTTCTTCTGTTTCTTCCTTGATTGCTTGAGACTTGAGACACCATTGATGGGAGGTAATTTGCCATTCATCGAAGCTATCCTCACCAATCACTTTATGACGGGGTAGAGGAACATAAAAATCATCTATTTGGTCTACCTTGGCCCAAAAAGGTCCAGCAACATATAAATTATCTCGCAGTTCTTGATGACTGGGAGAGGAACGTGATTTATTGGCACTGAAGAAAAGACCTGATAAGGTGCTAGCATCCGGGGGAAACTTCATTCCCGATCGCCCTACTAAGCTTTCTGGTGAAAGAAATGCTCCGGCACTACCGTACATCAAGCCTAAAGGCTGAATTGTGATTAAGAATTTGAACATAGTTGCCAACCAATATTGATTAAGCCATCAAGCCATTCAATAAATTCTGCAGGGGAAATAACATCTGTATCTGACAATTTTTTGATAATATGCTTTGAGTGCTTACTATCGGTGAGGTACTTTTGGTTAATTGGCTTTAATCCGTCAGTTCTGGGTGAGCGATCGCGAAAGTACAAATCAAACAAAGCAAGGGCGATCTGGTGATCAACATCATCTGATTTCTCTTTTAACTCAATTGCATGACGAGCTTTTAATTGCCCCCAATCGCTGTAAACATGGCTCCAGTTAGGATGTTCTCCCCAGATTTTACCATCGCGATCGCGATAATTTTGCAACACATGCAAATAATCCCAAGGACAAGTCCATTGTACATATTGTCCACTATTAAAAACTACTCTAATAGTAACGCGATCGCGTCCTAAATTTTTTGCCTGTTTTTCCGCATCTCGGCAATGTTGGAGGATGTCCCTTTGGGGTACACTGGGAGCAGCCCAGACAAAACCAACACTTAAGGTGATATCCTGCTGATGTTTTGCCCATTCTTGGGGTAATTGCCTTAACCAGGAAAAGGCATCTAGAGGTTGGAGAGGTGTGCTGTGTTGATCTGTGTAGAGGACACCGAGAAAATCATCCCCTCCAGCATAAATCACTCTTCCTTGATCCTTAGGGAAATTGTACCCAAAACTTTCTCCCCAATGGCGCATCGCATGACTAAAAGTTTTGATTCCCGCATCCCCTTCCTTGTCGGAAATTTCCTTAATCTTGTCCCCAACCTTATCCCCATCTCCCATAAACCAACCCGTCCAACGTCCAGATTCTCCTCCCTTTTCCGGCATACGGACAATTTCAGTAAATCCTGTTTCCAATTCGGTAATGTTCAGTTTTTTGGCAAGATCTTCCCGAGTAACTAACCGCTTCACCAACTCTGGTACACTGATTCTCTCATTAGGAGCCAGGAATTTACCTTCCGGTTCTTGATCAGATGGACAATTTTCTAGAACACGGGAGAGGCGATTGTAGAAATCATCCAATTCTTCCTTTTCTGCTTCAGTTAATCGCCGTCCTGGGTTAGAATCATCTAGTCCTAATTTAGACCAAGCGATCGCATCGGTTCCCGTTAGACTAGAACTCTCTCCCATCCAGTTAATTGCTACCCAGTCTCGGCGTAATTTACGGGTTTCCAAATCTTTCATCGCTGCTGCTGAATTTTCTCCATGTCCCCAGAAGATTTCCCAGGTGTAGAGTCCCCAGCGAATCCACTCTTGTTCCCAGTGATACTTATCCTTGGCAGGGACTTGTTCCTCTATCCAGTGGCGACAGAAATCGAGAATAGTTTGCCATGCCTTCAAGACAGTATTTTTGGCTTCATCCCTAGAAAATTCCCCATAAAGGAGAATACGGTTAGGCATTCCTTTTTGGATATTAATCATTCCCGGTGAGATGATACTCTCTTCACCCAACTTCTCCACTGCTTTGCTGATTAACTGGTGAGAGAGATAGGAGAGAATACCAGAAGAACCATACAAATCTCGGAGTTTGCGGGACTTTTCGATAAAGCCTTGCACTGGTGCAAAGCTGATGGCTGTGTATTCAGACATAAATGAAGAATTTAGAATTTAGAATGAGTGAATTTAGAATTTAGAATTGATTGTCGGCATCTTTCTCCCATCGACTCCAACCAGAAATGTTTCTATAGAGCACTTTAACAAGTAATATA
>JAAHGR010000664.1 GCA_010672425.1 Symploca sp. SIO2E6 | reverse complement strand
CTCTTGCCGCCGATTTAAAATTGCCATCATCGTCAGCAATAGGGGATTATCTGCTAAATTTTGGATAGCTTTAGAATTAGCGATCGCATCTTTTAACCGCTGTTTCAATAATTCCTGATCAGAATCACTCCCCATTGCCAAGTTATACCAACGATTGATGAATTCGTCGATTTCCTCATCGTCTAGTGGTTGAATTGTAAATTGGCGAAACCCTGCCTGTTGAAAACGTTCTGGGTTGTAACCGATAATCCGGGATGTGACTAATACCCGTGCTTGGGGATACTGCTGACTAAAGCGAATGATCTCATAAATGATAGTAGACTGGGTTAGGCGATCGAATACTTCATCTAAGCCATCGAACATTACTAGGGTGGGATGCTCTAGTAAATAGTCATGGAGTTGCTGTTGGTCAAACTGCCAATCTGCACCTTGTCCACAGTGGAGGAATTCCAGGAAGTTCTTTACTGGTGCAATGGCATATTCTCGTAATTCGATTAATAATGGTAAGGTGTCCGTTGTACCTTCAACCCAATCCAAAGCCAAATATTGCAACAAGGTAGACTTACCAGCACCTGGATCACCTAAAATAACAGCTTGTTGAGTATCTGCTACTGCTGCTAGCACCTTTGTTAATGGTTGCTGGAAATACTCCCGGCGATAGTCTGCCAAGGCTTCAGGAGACAAATCCCCAAGTTGCTCATCTTCCTGTAGTTGATGCTGCAAATCAAGGGGTAATTCATAGCGCGTCGGTGGTAAAGCTTCCCTTACAGTTTGCTCGATGAACATCTGCCACAACTTGATGGCATCGACGCGATCGGTGCTATCCAGGGTGTACAATTTAAGATAGCCGTAACTGCACTTTAAGCTATTGCGGTATTTTGCTAGAGCAAAACCCGGTGAGATTTGAGCCGTGTTACGAGCAATATCTTCCAGTAGTTCCGTTTCTAAAAGCGAACGTAATTCTGGATTAGCTTTGATAATACCTTTAACTTCAAACCGATATTCCTTAGCTACCCCACACCAATCAAACTCATCTTTGGGAAACTGCCACTGGTTATCCTGATCCTGTTGTCTCCACAGGCGCTGTAATTGATGGTAGTCAATCCGCTGACAATCCTTCCCAAAAGCCTCACCCAGGATTGAACCTACTGCCTGATCCTGCACAAATTTCTTAACCGCAGTTTTATAATAATGCTCAATGCTGGTATCCGGGACATCATTAATTTGGAGTTCTTTGATAAATCGCTTAATGAAGGAGCCGACAGCTTCCGCCATTGGCTTCTTCAGTTTCTGAGCATTAACCCGTGTGATCCCACTCTGAATCGAATTTTTGAAAAAGTCCTTGATATAATTTTCCAGTGCTCCTTTACCCAAATTGAGCACCTGTTCGAGTACCAACTTACCCAACTCTACACCAGTTGCGGCTGCCAACAATTCCCACATGCTGCAATTTTTTTTCAAGCGACTCAACTATTTCTCCACTTTAACTGGTCACTTAACACCTACTACTGGCGTGACACACTTAAAATGAGGGAATAGATTTTGGCTCAAACCCTTATTTGACAAGGAAGCCGTCGATTTCCTATTACACCTTTTTAGGTGTGTCACGCCACTACTGGTGTGACACACTTAAAATGAGGGAATAGATTTTGGCTCAAACCCTTATTTGACAAGGAAGCCGTCGATTTCCTATTCCACCATTTTAGCTGTGTCACGCCACTACTGGCGTGGCACACTTAAAATGAGGGAATAGATTTTGGCTCAAACCCTTATTTGACAAGGAAGCCGTCGATTTCCTATTACACCTTTTTAGGTGTGGCGTGGCACAACTAAAATGAGGGAATAGATGTAGGTTGGGTAGAGGCAACGAGACCCAACGCTGGAGCGGGTTGTGTTGGGTCACGAAGAAAGCTCTACCCAACCTACATTTTTAGTTGTGTCACTAGAAGTGAAAAGCGAGCAAGATGTTTGCGCTTACGCGCACGCTACGCGAACGCACTACATTCTTAAATTCTAAATTCACTCATTCTAAATTCTAAATTCCCCAACCGGTTTCTCTCACCACCAGAATAGGCTGTGTCACGCCACTACGTAGCTTGCAAAATTTGTGTAGCAGTTAATTCCAGCTTAGGGAAAGTTCGGGAGATAATCCGCTGGCTACCAGTATACTTAGTTGCTTGATAACTCCCGTTGAGCAGTACTAGTACCATGACTAATCCTGCTTGAGGGTCAATAATCCAATACTCCGGAATACCTCGCTGTTGATACTGGAGTCGTTTGTCAACATAATCACGTTGATAATTCTCATCATTTTGGTTTCTGTAGGGACTGACTACCTCAACAACTAACTGCGGAGGAGCCATACTAAGAGTGATGGTTAGCCGTTTTTCCGGTTGGGTGAGATGTTCCTCTCTCAGTACTACTAAATCTGGGTAGCGGTTCTGTGGATTGCCTATAACTTGCAGTTCACAACAACTAGTAGGTAAGACTAAACGTCGGTTAACCAATTGGACTAGTTCATCTCTTAACCACAAGGCTATCCAAACATTTCTTTTTGACTCCGGTGGCATTAGCACCAACTCCCCATCATATAACTCATAGCGGTTATCTGTGCCATCATCGTACTCGATATATTGTTCAAAAGTTAGTTTTACTGGTGTGTAAGTCATTTTTTTACCTTAGTTACTTCGCCTCCAGAACCTGAGCAGCGGTTAAGTCCACTTCAGGAAAAATCTGAGACACAATCCGCTGATTGCCAAAGAACTTAGTTGCCTGATAGCTACCACCCACTAACAGCAGTACGATTACAACCTGTGCTTGTGGATCAACAATCCAGTATTCAGGTATGCCGCGCTCTTGGTACTGATGTACTTTATCGATATAATCGCGTTGATAATTCTCATCTTTTTTGCTCCTGTAGGGACTAACCACCTCAACAACTAACTGTGGGGGAGCCATATCAAGGGTGATAGTTTGCCGCTTTTCAATTTGGGTAAGGTGTTCTTCTTTAAGTACTACTAGATCCGGATAGCGGTTCTGTGGATTGCCTGAAACTTGCAATTCCACAACATTGACCCTGATTAGTTGTGGCTTCATCAATTGGACTAATTTGTCCCTCAGCCATAGGGTAATCCAGCCATTCACTCCACTTTCTGGGGGCATTGGTATCAACTCCCCGTCAAATAACTCGTAGCGGTTATCTGTGCCATCATCGTATTCGAGATATTGTGCAAACGTTAGTTTTACTGGTGTGTAAGTCATTTTCTTGTTTCCAGTAACGATCCTACCTTTATATATAAGCGCACACCTTTCCCATTATGGAAAAATAATAGCACACAATAACGATAAACACAACTAACTCTTTCTTGAAATACCCAATACTGCTCGCTTAAGAGAGTGTGGGAGGTGTGGGAGGTGTGGGAGGTATGGGGAGAAATTATAAGATAAACTTAGTTGGAGATTAGCAGCAATAGGAGTAATTCCCATGTCTAACATCCGAGAGGAAATGCCGGTACTAGTTCGACACGAGGGTGACTGGAAAGGAACCTATACTATAGTCGATAATGAAGGTAAGATTATCGACAAGTATAACTGCCATATCACCTGTCAGTTTCCCCAAGACGGTTCTGCTCCCTATTTCCAAACTAATCGTTATGAGTGGCCTGATGGCAAGCGGGAAAAGTATCAATTCCCAGGAAGCTATGAAGATAAAAAGCTCTTATTTGACACAGACCGCATCCTTGGTAAAGCTTGGGAGACTGATGGTTCCACGGTTATCCTTTGGTTCAGCTACAAAGGTGTGCCGGATAGTTATGTATATGAGTTAATTGTTATCAGTCCCTGCAATAATCATCGAGCAAGAACCTGGCACTGGTTCAAAAATAATCAAATTTATCAGCGGACTTTGATTAAAGAAGAGCGGGTGAGATAAAAGTAATAAGTAATAAGTAATAAGTTTTGAGTTGATCTCAACGAAAGTACAAGGTTTTTGAGCTAATCGGTACAATTTCCTTGCACTTTAACCAGGAAATATAAACATGAACTCATTACTCATTACTCATTACTCATTACTTGTTACTTGTTACTTGTTACTTATTCAGCTAACTCTTCCAAGTACCGTGGAAGCTGAGGGGAATAATTTCGGGCAAACCCAAGCGACAAACTGGTCCTGCTTCCAAACTACCTTCATTAAACACCCAAACTTCACTGCTGTTGATATTACCGTCATAAACTACCGTCAAGAGCCATCCTTGATCTCGATTTAGAGCATCTGCGGCATAAATAGGTTCAACAACATAGCGATTCTCTCCTACATTGGCTTCGGTTAAGGTATTGGTTTGATAATCAAAGCGAGCAATACTACTAAACCATTCCTTACCAA
>JAAHGR010000663.1 GCA_010672425.1 Symploca sp. SIO2E6 | reverse complement strand
TTTGACGACAGCCGTACTACAACAGCACAGACAGCAGGGACAACACCAAAACCGAACATCACTATTAGCCGTGTCCCGACTCCATTTCCTTTGAACAATTCAACTTCAAACAATCACCTGATTAATAACTGGATTAATGAGGGATTTATTTCTAGTGGAACTATTGATAAAAAAGCGATCAAACTCCATTTAGATCCACAGCCGAGAGCCTTGACTGCGGGAGAGACTGCGGGAGTTTATATTATGGGGGAAGCAGACAATATTGATTCAAGTCTACTGACAGTGCAGACTCCTTATCCAACAACTGATCCAGATGCTTTTGTTCAGCCGATAGAAAAGTATTGCCAACCTTTGTTTGAACCATACTGGCAGGCTCAATACAAGCAACAATATAACGCAATGTTTAGCACTTTAGTTGCCTTTAAGGATCAAAACGATAAAGATTTTGTTCTCCACTTAGAGGTTAGTCTGGAGCGGAAAAAACCTCATAGTAAAACAGGTACCTCAACAGCGACTTACAACTCAGTCAGCGCTACTTTACAACGTTCAGCTGAACCCCTGATGATTTTTGATGTGGGAACTAGCACTTCCACTTCTTTAATCCGTTTGGTTAGTCTCAAACAATGGAAGTTTCGTTGTGAAGCACAGCAAAGAGATTTTCTAGGGTTGTTCGACGGGCTTAATCGTATCAATTTGTCCGCCTCTTATCAACCTGCGATCGCTCCCAATCTTAGGCAGTCTTATGACAAAAATGGGTCAACCCCCCTTGCCCAAGCGGCTTATCGGGAACCCCAAGGCAGCAAAACCCATACTCCTCCCGATGACCACCCAGAAGCGCTAGCTGACAGCTATATTGTGGCGGGATATGTACCAACTCCCCACTATCTGCGACAAGGGGGACGCAGCATCTCCTGGTATCGGGGTCCTCTAGTTCCCCATAAGGAGGCATTGTTTTTAAAGCAATATAAGATCGCCTTGCCGGTTCGCCATGCCGATGAGTTACTGATCTTTAACCCAGAATTAGGACTATTTGATGCCTCCTATGCGGCTGCTTGGGAATTGGGACGGTTGTTGACTTTGGCTAATCAAAGTATTGCCACTCGTCTGTACCAATGGAAACGGGCGCATCCCAGCAATTTGCGGGAAGTGAGCCATAGTATCGATCGTGCCTATCTTCCAGTCCGAGACGGTGCTGGAGCCCAAAAAGCCTTACCGACTGAGGTGGAACAGTGGCTAGTCAGCTTGAGCCAACTTAAAGTAGTACCTTTTAACTATTTAATCCCCGATGAAGCCTTGTTACCTCCAGAATCGATTCGTTACTTTGTTGTTGATCCGCTGTGGCTAGAATGCTTACGGGATGGTGCTATTAGCATTGGTCGTGTTCTCAGTATTGATCATCGTACTGATAGTGCTCATCACAGACAGTTGCCAGCACTGCCCAAAATTTCCGGTGTTCTGGTACGTTCAGCCGTTGTGTCTGGCTGGCCTCATCTAGGGGTGACGGGATATCCGGAAGTGGATTTAGAGTCATTTCAGGGAGCAAAACTCCAGGAGGCATTTAACCAAAAACTGGAAAAGGAAAAACTAGCACGGGAAACATTATCAAAAGTAGACCAAGAGAAATTTACCTCTTTTACTTCAAGTCTAGATGCAACCTGTTTGGCTAACTTGAGAGAACAATTTGATAAACCTTGGCCTTGTCGGACTTCAGATCTAGCAGCAACCTGTCTTACCTCAGTAGAAACAGCTTTAAACACTGAGCTAACTGCAAATCAATATTCCTCGGCTGCGTCTGTGCCCACAGATTATTGGGAAGGGGAAGAATATCTCTGTGAGCCGCTGAAAATTTGGCGCATGGATCGTTTGGCACCGGATCTATTATTAGTGCTTTTTTACGATCCGGTTAAGAAGCAAGATGGAACCTACTGCAATCGTCCCCTAAGTTACGTTGACTTTCATCCTCGTCCAGAAATGATGCATTTTGGTTTGGAAGAGCCAACAACTGCGATCGCAGGTCAGGTAGTTACTAATGCTCAACTCGTCAAACTGTTGCGCACGTTCGACGGGGAACCTCTCTATAGTAGTGGTAAAAATCGTGTCCAGGTTTCTGATTCTAGGATGTGGCGTGATAACCAGCCAAGTAAAGGCATCTTGAGTCTGGTTCACTTGTCACAAATAATTGCTCATCAAGTTTTAGGTAGTAAACGGGGAGCTCGTCAAGATACACCCTTTACTGCTGCTAACTTTGCCTTGCAAATGTTAGATTCTCCGCCTTTGGTGCGGTTTAAATGTCCGGGTTAAGTGTTGAGATCCCCCCTAACCCCCCTTAATAAGGGGGGGACCGGATTTAAGTCAAACGCGAGCAAGATGCTCGCACTACACGCACGCTACACGAACCCACTACGTTCTTAAATTCTAAATTCTAAATTCTAAATTCTAAATTCTAAATTCTACAACTCTGAGGAAAACCCAAAATGCCCACCCCTAAGAACCGATTAGTTACACCTATCCATGTAGATGCCCTTCATCTTCCCCATGGTCGATCAGCACGTTCGAGTCTGGCTGACTTTACCAAACTTCCTTATCTTAAAAAGGATCAAACAACGGGCAGTTTCCACGAGATTAATGGCGATCATCCTCACATTGCCAACAAGATTGTTACCCCAGACTTTGAGACAGGGTTTTGGCTGCGGCCAGGGGTTCATTTACACTGGAGTTTACCTGATGGCTTGACTGTGGGAACTTATCCCCAGGATGTTAATAGTCGGGAACAGCCTACCTTTCCGGCAGTGCCCAACCGCTGGTTAGTGCAACGTGCCTATCACGGTATCCTGCAAAAACAATGGTTGGTGGAAAGCGATTTTCTTTATGACCCTGACTATTGGGAGGAGAAGCCAGATGATCAGACTCGCAATGAGCTCAAACGCTATTTGGTGGCTTATCCGATACCGATCGCTGCTACTGGTGAACCGCCTTTTCGTTATCTGGGTCGCCAAATTGAATTGGGGACTGACAAAACCAAGCTGGCTACGGGGGAGTATTTGGCTAACTATCTTGAGGATCTTCGGGATCGAGGTATCGATATTAGCGATTATCCCAACAATTTAACTGTACTGGGCTATGGAGAACCAACTTTTGCCGCTTTTTACCCCAACTCCTGCTCGGTTTTTGGTCTACACGATGCTGATTTTGGCACAACTCCGCCTCCTCCGGGAGTGTGGTATGAGGTTTATGGTTGGTATGAACGAACCGGGTCTAGTGAGTCATTGAGGGATGATCCTCTCTATCAACTGACCAAGGATATTCCCCAAACTGTAGACAGCAGCAACTTTTCTGACTGGTTCACTAAAACTCAAGCAGCTATTGACAAACTCGAAGACTTCTATCGTTGGCGAGCAACTTTTGATTTTTCCAGTTTTGATGGTTCCAGCTCAGTTGTTACCCAGATTAATGATTTCTGGAAGACGACTCTGGCTCAAACAGACTTGAACTTAAGTCTTAAGAATATACCGACAGAACCAATTCGCGGTCGAGAGGAGTTGCAAGCCTATTTGAGTGATCCCAATAAAGGGGGATTGGATTTACGCCAATCTCAGATCCCTTTGCAGCATTCTAATTCTCTATACTCCAAAAATTCCCCTATCCTGTCCCTGGAAAACCTAATTGCAAGTTATACATTTCAAGTTCCGGAACAGCTAATTTGCTATGGGCAGGTGTGGCAAGATAGTTTTGTGGGTGACCTAACACCGACTCATACACAGATTTTTGTGGGCAATACTGGCACAGAAGCGGTGGCAGCCTTTGTTTCGGGGGAACTAGCAGTACAGCGATATCCACGGCAAGCAGGCACACCGGATGCACCCAAGGTCCGAGATGCCTATACCGCAGTCCAAATTCAGGAAAAGACTCGTTTGGAGCGTTTTATCGAGGCGATTCACCTTACCCCTGCCTTAAATAAGCAGCGGGTCGATATTGGTATTCGTCTGACGGAGGAACGTCATACCAAAACCTTTACGGCTCATCGGGGAAGTCAACTCTGGGTGGTGAAGCTGGCAACCCTGGAAAAGGCCAACAAGCAACCTACGCCGTCACTGGAGGATAATGTATCGGCAGAATTGACCCTTCCTCCTGAGTTGGCCCATCAGTTGAATCGGCTCAATCAGTTGCAGGCGGACTATGATCAGGCAGTGCATCAAGTCAAAGCGATGCATCATCAGATATATGCCGATTGGTATCGCTATATGCTGTTGGCCTATCCTTCCGATGATGAGGCCCTCGATTATGAAGATGTCCGCTTGTCTCCTGAGGTGGACTTGATGATTGCTTATATTAAGGAGCAGGATATTAAACCCCTGCAACAGGCGGTTATGGCTACCGGGTTGGTACA
>JAAHGR010000662.1 GCA_010672425.1 Symploca sp. SIO2E6 | reverse complement strand
CAGCACTACTACTAACCAGATATTTGCCATCAGGGCTAAATTCCACTGAGGTGACCGGACTATCATGTCCAGTGAGAGGTTGACCGATGGAGTTGCCTTCTGTGTCCCACAGTCTAATCTCCCCATCATCACTACCACTGACCAAATATTTACCGTTGGGGCTAAATGCCACTGAGTTGATATCCTTCTCATGTCCAGTGAGGGGTTGACCGATGGGTTTGCCTTCTATGTCCCACAGCCGAATCATCCCGTCATAACTACCACTAACTAGATATTTGCCGTCGGGGCTAAATGCTACTGAAGTGACCGGAGCATCATGTCCAATGAGAGGTTGACTGATGGAATTGCCTTTTGTGTTCCACAGGCGAATCGTCCGATCATGACTGCCACTGATGATATATTTGCTGTCAGGGCTAAATGCTACTGAGGTGACTGAACCCTGATGCCCTTGGAAAGGTTGACCGATGGAATTGCCTTCTGTATCCCACAGTCGAATCTCCCCATCATCACTACCACTGACCAAATATTTACCGTTGGGGCTAAATGCCACTGAGTTGATATCCTTCTCATGTCCAGTAAAGGGTTGACCAATGGGGTTGCCTTTTGTGTCCCACAGGCGAATAGTTTTGTCACTACTACCACTGACGAAATATTTACCATCGAGGCTAAATTCCACTGAGTTAACATCCTTCTCATGTCTTTTAATCACATTGCGTTCTCTGGCATCCCTGCTTGCATTATCTAAATTAGATTCCACCTGGGGTAGAACTTTTTTTAAGGTAAATACTGAAGAGCCGCTCTCGCCAGTTGCTTGAATAGCTAAAATGAGTGCTTCCACTGGCTTATTAGGTAGTAAATCCCGACTACGGGTGAGATTTTTATCCAGCTTTGCAATCGTGCTTTGACGTGTAGTAACTCCCCACTGAAAAAAAGCCCCAACAGAAATGACACTCACCACTACTAATGATCCAAGTAAAATTAGACTTTTAGCCTGAGCAGCTTTCTCTTTTTTATTGAGGCGCTCTTGAACGGTCTGACTCACCTGAATGTACTCTTGGGCAATACCATCTAGCAGTCCCAGGTTGCCGTAGTCCTTGACATAACTCTCAGCTTCGATTAAAAGTGCCCCTTGCAGTAGTCTCCCTGGATCATCTTCCGGCTTGCCACTAATCTCCCATTCTTTCGCCCTCGCTTCAATCCGGCGCTCTTTTTCCAGAGCAACTTGGTTATCTTCCACCCATTGGCGCAATTCCTGCCAATGACGAATCAATACTTCATGGACAATATCCAAAATAACCCCTGGTTTGCTACTACCAGATTTTGCTTCATTCGTCGTTACGATTAACTTCGCTCTAACTAACTGCTCAATTGTCTGCTCCAACAATTCTTCAGAATGCTGAGGATTAACTAAATCTTCCCTACGTACCCGCCTCCGGGTATCATTTGCCTCACCTAACTGGACAAGTTCCAAAAAGATCCGCTTAGCAACCGGCTTTTCTTCTTCCTTAAGAGACTGATAAACCTGATTAGCTCGTTTGGGCAGGGTTTTCTCAATGCCACCTAGCTGATTATAGGACTCCAGGGTTAACCGATGGCGATTGGGACTAGTTTGCGCCTCTGTCCAAAGTTCTGTCAAAGTGTATTGGAGTAGAGGCAAGCTTCCCGGAGAACCGATAACATCATCAGTCATCTTCGTTACCAAAGCTTGCTCCACTTGTAAGCCCACCTGTTCACCCGGTTGAGTAATTGCCTCCTTAATCTCCTGGGGACTCATCGGCTTCACTGTCACCAGATGCTGGTCAATTTTATCGGCTAACTCGGCATATTCAGCACATTTTCCCAGAAAATCTGCCCGCATTCCCAACACCAAGCACAATTTATTGTTGCTTTCTGCTACCATCCTCAACAAGCAAGCAAAAAATTCCTTTCGTTCCTCCTCGTCTTGGCACATAGTGAAGCATTCTTCAAACTGATCCACTACTAGGATTGCCCGTTGAGAGTGTGGGAAGTGTGGGGAGTGTGGGGAGTGTGGGGAGTGTGGGGAGTGTGGGGAGTGTGGGGAGTGTGGGAGGATTTTTGTAGGCAAAATTTCTCCATCTCCATTCCCAATTCCCAATTCCCGATTCCCAATTCCCAATTCCCGATTCCCAATTCCCAATTCCCAATTCCCAATTCCCAATTCCCCAAGACTCTGCATCGGATGCTCCCCAGGAGTAAAGGGGCCATAATAGATCCAGCGATCGCTTCCTGATAATTTTTGTCCTCGTTTGAGTTGATAGAGTAATCCTGCCCTCAACACGGAAGATTTACCACTGCCGGAAGCGCCTAAGACAGCGATAAAATTGTCCTGGCGCACTCGATCAATTAATTCATCCGTCAGCGCTGTTCGCCCAAAGAAAAAGACTGCATCCTCTTGGGTAAAATAGTTTAAGGATTTGTAAGGACAAGTACCCTTCAGAGTTGGATCAACCTGCCGTTGCCTGCCATGAGTCTTATCTGTGAGGATAATTGCTCCCCCCGAATTGTGAAAAATCGGGCGCTGGAGTTCCCCAGACATCTCCTTATTGATCAAATCCGCTAGCTTATTATTACTCACCCAGCCATCTACATCTGTATCCGGGTCTAATCCTTGTAATAGTGCAGCCGTCAGAATGCCATGTTCCCCTTGAAACTGTTCCCGACTCACCTCGAACCCTCGGCAAGCAGCAATTAAACATCGATCAACGGCTTTGCCTTCCTTCCCCGGATTCGCCTCATCCAAAAGATCCAGTAATTCCCCACTATGGCAGCAATCAAGCCAAACAATCTGCTGTCGCACGGGACTTTGTTGCAACAGTTGGCGCAACCACCCCAAAGAAACACCCCACTTTCCTCGATTGGGATTCGCCTCACTGGTAGCCAAAAACCCTTCCGTCACTCCTCCCTGCTCTTTTCGCAACCCATGACCGGCAAAAAACAACAAAGCAGTATCAGGTATACTACTTCCTGGAGGATTGAATAGTTGAGTGATCGCGACCTCCAAAGTTGTTGCTTTGATCAGATTTCCTGATGTGGGACTAGGATCAACTCCCCGCTTCCCCTCTGGAGAATAGACCTCTGGCAAGCGATGCACTCTAAAATTACCATATTGTTCGAGAATTTGAGCGATCGCTTCGGCATCCGCTGCTGGTTTCTCAAGATGTTTGGGCTTCCTCGTTGTTGTATCCTTCAGTAACGGATAACGATTAATCCCTACTACCAATGCTTCTCTGTGTTCGTTCATTTCCTAGAACCCAATTTGAGGAACTATCTGGAAAACTGCGGCTATCAGTTATAGTTTAATCATATCTACCTACTTATACTAAATTTAGAGATTGTTTATGAGTATAACTGTTAACAAAACCTTACTTGCTCTAGTAATCGCTCTCAAGGATGTAGAACACCTCAGCGAAGATGAACGAAGCGCCTTCCGAGACGCTGCCGAGCAACTGCAACTCGACTCCAATAATTGGCAAGATCACGAAGCAGACTTGCTAAGGGTCATTCAGGCTAATCCTAGGTTGAATCAACTCTATCAAACTGCTAAATTGCAACTAGATGCTTGGAATAGGCAAATTCCCTCCAATTTACTGCCTACCCAAGCTGAACTAGAACAAGCAATTCCTACAACTCTAACTCAAGCAACACGCGGTTTTGCTCCAGTTATTGGAGATAATGAAAGCCATGAAATCAACAACATGGTGATCAACATTCTGACAACGCCTAATCTACCAGAAATTGCTAAAAAACTCAGTCGTCTTGAAAAATTACAACAATTTCTTAAGGAGAGTATCAGCAAAAAATAGATAATAGTGTTTACATCTGCATCTCATCCCCATTCTTATCCCCCTAAATCCCCCTTTGAAAGGGGGACTTTGAGAAGGCTGATAAAATCTCCCTTTGCAAGGGGGACTTTGAGAAAACTGATAAAATCTCCCTTTGAAAGGGGGACTTTGAGAAGGCTGATAAAATCTCCCTTTGCAAGGGGGACTTTGAGAAAGCTGATAAAATCTCCCTTTGAAAGGGGAACTTTGAGAAAGCTGATAAAATCTCCCTTTGAAAGGGGGACTTTGAGAAAGCTGATAAAATCTCCCTTTGAAAGGGGGACTTTGAGAAAGCCGAGAAAATCCCTTTTTCAAAGGGGAACGGGTACTTGGAGAAAGCTAATAAATGGAAAATTTTACTCCAGTTCTCCCCTTACAAAGCTAAGAAATAGTAACTTTTACTCCAGTTCCCCCCTTACGAAGGGGGGTTAGGGGGGATTAAACACCTACCACCGATTATTAATGAATAATATCATCTATCCCACCCTCGACCTGTTTCTTTACGATTTAAGAAATACTTTAGGTGAAGGTCAAGACGAACTTGAA
>JAAHGR010000661.1 GCA_010672425.1 Symploca sp. SIO2E6 | reverse complement strand
CTCAAGAAAACTGAGAAATCCTTGTGTGATCTCGATGCTCTTAGAAAATTAATTGGTGTGAAAATATCTTCATCAGGAGGAAATCGTGTTGTAGTAGATTTTATATGTCCAGTAGCTCTTTGGGTAGATGAGCAAAATGTCTGGGAACTATACCCCTTTTATAAAGGTGCTTCACTCTACAGTATTCTTGAGAAGAATTCAATTAAAATTCAGGAAGAATGTCTTGGTGAGTTGCATAATGCTCTATTTAATTCAGTTAGTGAGCTTCAAGCTTTAGGTGTACTACATAGAGATGTAAATCCAAGTAACATTTTGCTCTTGCAAGATGAAACAAAGTTTCAGTATGACTCTGAATCTAATAAGTATTTCGGCGTTATCAAGTTGGGGCTTACAGATTTTTCATTTTGCTCTTTAGAGAATTCGATACAAGTCTCTATTGGGAATGAGAGATATTCACCTCGTGAACAATTGTTAGGAAAAGCTGTTAAAAGCTCAGATTTTTATTCGGTAGCTGCTACATTGTTTTACTTGGCTAAGGGACGATATCCTTCGGCAGAGGATAAAGTTAATCTTCAAACTGGTCATGAGTCGCTGGATACTGGTTCTTTGGGAGGTTTTTCAGCATCTAAACTATGGGGTGATTTCTTAAATGATAACGCATCACAAAGGCCGCCTATTGAAGACTACACTTTGAGACCTCTTACTGCACCTGGCCCAGGCAACTTTTTAGGAGTTCTGGACTTGGATGAGTTGGGTCTTTTAGTTCTATGTGACTATGGATTTGAAATTATTCCTAAGAATGTAGCGCAAAAATACTTATATTCTAAATATAACTATCAGCTTGATATGCAACCATAGCTGTAGGTTACACTGGGCTTTCCCGTTAAGAAAAAAAGTCAAATCTTATTAAGTTAAGGAATTTATAAAAAACTCGTTTTGGGCGATTGCCTGAAATTTTCAAACAGTTACATAGCGCGATCGCAATTTAATTTATGCAGAAGTTTTCATAAGTGCATAAGGTTTAATTAATATTTCTGCTGGAATTCCTAAATGTTGATTTAAACGTCGAATGATATCTAAAGTTAGAGGTTGTTGTTTATTTAAAATTGCAGTTACCTGTTCTCTAGTGCCAATATGGGCTACTAAATCCTGTTCGGACAATCCACGGGTTTCTAAGTAATATAATATTGCTGAAATGGCATCTGGGTCTTCAATAGGATGGTGTTTTTGTTCGTAAGCTTCGACTAATGTAGCTAAAATATATAAGCGATCGCTTAGAGACGAATTTGGTTCGACATCAAAGAGTTGTTCGATCTCTTTAAGTGCATTTTGATAATCTAATTCGGTTTTGATCGGATGTAATTCCATGGCTGTAACCTTTCAAATAGTTGCTGCATCTATTTCGTCGTATTCTTTATGTGTTCCAATAAAGCGAATAAAGATAATACTGACATCATATCTAACATGAACAATTAAACGGTAGTCATTACCTTTAATATTAAAAACAACGCGATTATTGGCAATGATACTGGCATTGCGATAAAGAATTTTGATGTCTGATGGACTTTGCCATTGGGCGCGAGATGCTTCATAAAACCATGCTTTCAAAGATTGTTCTGAGTCTGGATATTTTTCCCAGAAATCCCGTAAAGTGCTACGGGCAATAATTCGCATGGGGAGTGTCAAGCAATTGAAGATTGAAGATTGAAGATTTTAGATTTACCCCATAAATAAATTTAGGGGCTTGTGACCGTTTTATTCTTCAATTCTAAAATCTAAAATCTAAAATCTAAAATCTAAAATCTCTCTGGTCAAATTATCAGACGATACCAGGCTCACTCTGGCTTCTGAATCAGTTGCTCCAACTGGCGCTGTTTTGCCTTGGGGTTAATGCTCAACAATCGCACGTAGTCGCCAGGGTGATCGGCCAAAAACTGTTTCACCTCGGTTAGCACCTGAGCTTCATGGGCAGTGCTAATCGTAATGCCACTCTGCCAGGAACCCACCTTGAATCGTCGCGCATTGGCAAATTCCAGGCCAATGTGGTGACCCTGGCGGAGTTGTTGTCGGATCGTGTCTACGATGTCTGCCTGTAAAGAGTGAGGTGCTTTGCCATTTTGGGGCATGGACCGAGAGCCATTACTGGAGACCTGATTCTGCAAAGGGGTGACGCAGGCGATATCGTTGGCACAGAGATACCCCGCCCGTAAGGCTTGATTAATTTCAACTACGTGGTGAGAAAAGGTGCGATCGCTATCGTTAGCATCTGGCAGCCGCTGGGCTGCCTGCTGAGTCGTAATCACTGCTCCCGACGGCACATACTTACCGGGGGGAATCTCCACATCTTGAATCAGGGCGTGCATCATCACAATGCAACCGTGACCAACCTTGGCATTAAACACCGTCGAGCGAAAGCCAATAAAACACTCATTCCCAACGTAAGCCGGACCGTGGATCAATGCCATATGGGTAATGCAGGTATCATGACCAATCCACACCGAGTAGTCTTGCTGATTGTCCCCTAACATTCGTCCCTGCTCTAATCCATGGATGACCACCCCATCCTGAATGTTGGTATTCGCACCGATGTAAAAGGGAGCCCCTTCGTCCGCACGAATGGAGGTATTGGGGGCGACGATTACATTTTCCCCCAGTTGCACATCCCCAATTAGACTGCACTGGGGATGGACATAGGCAGATGGGGCAATGATGGGCCGATCCAGATCGTGGTCCCAGGGGGTGGGTGGAGCAGGTTGATGACGCAATGGCATGATATTGTCCTCGGTTCAAAGTTGAGTTGGATTGGGCGCATCCCCATAGACGGCGACGGGGTTAAAAGTCTTGGTAGTTTCCGTAAAGGTGAGGGCAAAGGGGCGATTCGCCGTCAGATCGCCCCCGCCAGGGGAAATCTGGCGGTAAAAGCAAGAGCGATAGCCCACATGGCAACTGGCCCCTGAACCGGCTACCCTGACCTTCATCCACAGACAATCCTGGTCGTCGTCAATCAGCAATTGCTGCACAGTCTGCACCAGCCCACTGGTGGCTCCCTTGTGCCACAGCTGCTGACGGCTGCGGCTGTAGTAGTGGGCTTCACCGGTTTCCAGGGTTTTCAGCAATGCGGCTTCATTCATGTAGGCGTGCATCAACACCTCGCCAGTTGCAGCATCCGTCGTGATAACGGGGATGAGCCCATGGGCGTCAAACTTAGGAGCCAGGAGTGTTCCTTCTTCGACGGCTTCAACTGAAGTCCGGGCAGTAAAGGGTGATGACATAGTGGAGAAAACTAAGTATAATGATTATTGTCGCATACAGAGCAGCCATTTTGGCCATGGCAGGTGAGAAAATCTGCTCAGCTACAATGCCTGAATCAACGTCTAGGTTATGGCCAGCGTCCTCCCCAAGCTAGCACCAGGGAACACCAGATCCCAGCGATCGCCTGCCGAGCCATCAGCCCCACTGCATAAAGATAGTTCCTGTAACAAGTTTTCATCTTATTTGACACTCCCCAAGGCTAGTACCGTGGCACAGCTAAAATGGTGGAATAGGTAGGTTGGGTAGAGCGATAGCGAGACCCAACAAAGTCTGATGGATGTTGGGTCTCGTTGCCTCGACCCAACCTACATTTATTCCATCATTTTAGCTGTGCCACGGTACTAGTGGTGTGACACAGTTAAAATGAGGGAATAGATTTTGGCTCAAACCCTTATTTGACAAGGAAGCCGTCGATTTCCTATTCCACCATTTTAGCTGTGCCACGGCACTAGTGGCGTGACACAGCTAAAATGAGGGAATAGATTTTGGCTCAAAACCTTAATTTACAAGGAAGCCGTAGATTTGCTATTACACCTTTTTAGCTGTGTCGCGCCACTAGTGGTGTGACACAGTTAAAATGAGGGAATAGATTTTGGCTCAAACCCTTATTTGACAAGGAAGCCGTCGATTTCCTATTACACCTTTTTAGGTGTGTCACGCCACTAGTGGCGTGACACAGTTAAAATGAGGGAATAGATTTTGGCTCAAACCCTTATTTGACAAGGAAGCCGTCGATTTCCTATTACACCTTTTTAGGTGTGTCACGCCACTAGTTTCATCGATGTTTCTTGCTTTGACAGGTCTTGCGACCAGTCGAAGTAGAGGACACATCTCCAAAGATCTTATAAGATGATAATGATTATCGTTTTAACTTAGTTTCTACCTGCTTAGTCGATGTTATATTCCTCTAACAGGAGGGCGCAACGTAACGGAAGACCCGGAATTGGACATGACTGACACAGTAACTCTTTCCAACCCAACGACTCTGAACATTCCTAAACGAGGAATGCCTGTCACAATCATTACAGGCTTTCTCGGCAGTGGTAAAACTACTTTGCTCAATCATATTCTGAGCAATTGCCAGGATTTA
>JAAHGR010000660.1 GCA_010672425.1 Symploca sp. SIO2E6 | reverse complement strand
TCCCTACATGCGGGAAGGCAGGCGGATTATTGGACGACCTAGTTATGGTTATGCTCAAGGCTTTACTATCTCAGAAGTAGATATTTCTCGTCGGGACTACCGGGATGAATACTATCAACAAACCCTCTCCCCAAGGACCTATCGCCGTCTTTGGGCATTGTTAGCGGGATTAGAAGCACCTTCTGTTTTCAGTGGTAAACTAGCACCAGAAGATGTATCCCGGCGCACTCGCTCCACCATCTATCCCGATTCTGTCGGTATTGGTCATTATGCTATCGACTTCCACCCTTGTATGAACCTCTCTCCTCCAGAAACTCCTGGTAACAGTGAAAGGGAAGGGGAGCGCCGGGGACAAGGAGCCGCTTATCCCTTCCAAATCCCTCTCCGAGCCTTGATTCCCCAGAAGCTTGATAATCTGTTAGTTGCAGGGAAAAGTATTGCTACTAGTCACATTGCTGCTGCTGCCTATCGAGTGCATTCCTTTGAATGGTCATCCGGCGCAGCCGCTGGTACAGCAGCAGCTTTTGCTCTAGAAATGGGGATTGCACCTCACCAACTAATCAATGAAATTCCACCCCAACCTCCCCAACTGAAACTACTCCGACGGCGGTTGGAAGAAAATGGTAATCCTACTGCTTTTCCTGACACCTCAATTTTTAATCAAGATTGGGAGGATTGGCGTTGAATGAGTAATGAGTAATGAGTAATGAGTAATGAGTAATGAGTAATGAGTAATAAGGCAGTCCCGATGAAAAAATTTCACCACCAGGTGATGAAAGTAGGCTCTTCCCAATTCCCAATTCCCAATTCCCAATTCCCAATTCCCAATTCCCAATTCCCAATTCCCAATTCCCAATTCCCAATTCCCAATTCCCAATTCCCAATTCCCAATTCCCTGTTCCCAATTCCCAATTCCCAATTCCCAATTCCCTGTTCCCTAATCCCTCACTAGGTTATTTACATAAATTAACATAACCTATATAATCATAATCGCGCAGCTCATCACTGTAATGTGCTTAGTTTGTTCTTGATGGGCAAGTCCCCAAAATGTCATGGTTTGGTAACTTGCCTACTTAACCCGCACAGTAGGTAATGAGCCAATTGACAAAAGACAAAAATCTATCTTAGACCAATATGCACATTGGATTTCTCAACCCTCAGGGTAACTTCAATTCAGCAGATAGTTACATAACCGAACATCCTGATTTTGGTGGTCAACTAGTCTACGTTAAAGAAGTTGCCATAGCTATGGCTAACCAGGGTCACAAGGTTGATATTCTCACTCGTCAAATTATAGACCCAGACTGGCCGGAGTTTGCTGGAGAATTTGATGCTTATCCCAACGTGGAAAATGTCCGCATCATTCGCTTACCAGCTGGCCCTCAAGAATTCCTGCGCAAAGAGTTGCTGTGGCCTTATTTGGTGACTGAGTGGGTACCCAATATCCTGAAATTTTATCAAGATGAGGGTAGTCTGCCAGATTTCATGACTACTCACTATGCTGATGGGGGACTGTGTGGGGTTCTAATCGAAGATAAAACAGGCATACCTTTCTCCTTTACTGCTCATTCCCTGGGTGCGCAGAAGATGGACAAACTGAAGATCACTCCAGAAACTCTGGCGGAAAAGGATGAGTATTTTTACTTTGGACGTCGCCTCATGGTTGAGCGCCTGAGTATGAACCGTTCGGTGATTAATATTACTAATACGGAACAGGAGAGGCTCAAACAGTATATTCATCATGCTTATGATGGAGCAGTTGAGGTTGGGGATGATAGTCGCTTTGCGGTGATTCCACCGGGAGTAGACCCCAAAATGTTCAGTAGTGAGGCTCGCGCTCATAATGAGGAACCAACCTATCAGTTAGTTGAGGAACGATTAGCACGAGATATCAGCGAATCACGGCGACACTTACCGGTGATTTTGGCTTCCAGCCGATTAGATCCCAAGAAAAACCTGTTAGGTTTGGTGCAAGCCTTTGCTCAAAGTCCCACCCTTCAAGAAAAAGCCAACATTGTGCTGATTACCGGCGGCTTGGATAATGCTCTCAAAGAGCCAGCCAAAGACGAACAAACAGAAAAAATGGTTTTGGCTCCGATCCGTGAGGTAGTAGAAACCCAAAATTTATGGGGCAAGATTAGTGCTTTTTCCGTACCGGATCAACCCGCATTGGCTGCAACCTATCGCTTCTTGGCACAACGCCGCTCAGTATTTACCCTAACTGCTCTTTACGAACCTTTTGGCCTTGCTCCCTTAGAAGCCGCAGCAGCAGGTTTACCAGTCGTGGCGACTAAAAACGGTGGTTTAACTGAGAGCCTACAAGAGGGAGACCAAAAATATGGAGTACTGATCGATCCAGAAGACAACACTGATATTGCCAAGGGTTTGGAACAGTTGTTATGCGATGATCAGGAGTGGGAGAAGTATGCCCAGGGAGCTCAGCAGCGGGTACTCAACTGTTACACTTGGGAAGCTACGGCAGCAGGCTATCTGAAAATTATCGAGGAGGCTTTGAACTCGTCTAAGGGAACTCAAAGAGCAGAAACCCTACCCATCCATCCCTATTTCCTTGATCCCAAATCAGAGACTGATATTTCTCTTGTTGAGTTAAGCAAACTCTACTTTGGTTAATGGTATTCAAGGGAACAGGGAACAGGAGACTTGGATCTATCGCAATACTGCTCGGTTAAGAGAGTGTGGGAAGTGTGGGGAGTGTGGGAGGTAGGGGATCTCAGGGAGAGGGATTCGAGCTTATCCGAGCAGTATTGGGATCTATCGTTTGTATTTGATTTGACAATGCACAACAGCATGGTGTATCTCATACTTATGGGATACAATGTTTTTCAAGTACTTCTTTGAGATAACTAAATTTCCAAGTCCCTGTGGAAGCAAAAGCATAGCGTCCTCTGGCAACTCCTGTGGAAGTCCAAGCGTAGCATCCTCTGGCGAACCGTGGAAGTCCAAGCGTAGCATCCTCTGGCGAACCGTGGAAGTCCAAGCGTAGCATCCTCTGGCTTCCCCCTTATTAAGGGGGACGGGAGGGGGATCCAAACGGGGACGGGAGGGGGATCCAAACGGGGACGGGAGGGGGATCCAAACGGGGACGGGAAGGGGATCCAAACGGGGACGGGAGGGGGATCCAAACGGGGACGGGAGGGGGATCCAAACGGGGATTTAGGTAGAGCAACAATGTACTGCATAGCAGAGCAAACTGCTGTAATCTACCAGGGTTATCACGACAACTCTGGTAAATTGTAATTTTCAATACTGCTCAGCTATAATCAAGGACTACTGAGCAAGGAATCATTTTTTTTCTGAGATTAATAATCAATTTATTTAAATCTGCTCAGAGAGAAAAATTACTGCTATCTTTTGTATTTTTTTTTGCTTCTTTATAGATAAGAGGTATATTTAAACAATCATACAAACTAGCTGTCTACTACTTGGGGTGCGTTTAACTTAACCAGCATGGCTGGCTTTCAACCCAGTTGCATTTCTCAATTTTTTTTGTAGACAAAGTGTGATGCAATAAGGAGAAAATATTCAAAACTATTTCTATGTTAAACGTAATTAAGGTTCATTGGCAATACCCATCCTTGTTGGCAGACTCAGTAGTCTGCTTAGCAGAGGAGATGACCAACCCCAAGCAGGCAGCAACAGCATTGCCAGAAAAGGTGACAAAACTCAAGCCAGCAGAAGAGAAACTCCAAGAAAAGGATGAGAACTATCGCCTAATCGCTAGAAACTTCCCTAACGGTGTAGTGTTATTATTTGATCAAAACCTGCGCTACACTTTGGCTGAAGGTATGGGATTCAAGGCAGCCGACTTTCCTGGGGAGTTATTGGAAGGAAAAACCCTCTGGGAAGCTTCACCAACTAATGCCTGTAAGCTACTAGAACCACTGTACCGCAAAGCACTTGCTGGGGAGGCAACCACCCTAGAAATTCCTGATGGTGAACGGATTGATTTGGTACATATTCTGCCAGTGACTAATCAACTCGGGGAAATCAGTAATGGTATGGTGGTTACCTATGACATTACCCAACACAAGCACCTACAAAAGCAATTGGAAAAATATGCTTTGTATGAACCACTCACGAATTTACCGAACAAAACTTGGTTTTTAGAGAGCCTCGAACGACAAATTAAATTAGCAAAAGCTGAACAAACCGGTTTATTTGCTGTCCTATTTCTGGAATTAGAGCGCTTCGAAATGGTTAAATATAGCCTCGGACACCAGATTGCCGATCAACTGATGGTTGCTACTGCTAAACGATTAGAAAGATTGCTGAGTTTGCAACAGCCGGTAGCGCGGGTAGGAGATAATACTCTAGGTATTTTGCTAGTAGATATCCTCGAAGTTAGGGAAGCTGCCAAGATAGCCGATCGCATCCAAGAACAATTGATGTTACCA
>JAAHGR010000066.1 GCA_010672425.1 Symploca sp. SIO2E6 | reverse complement strand
CAGCTGCTCACGTACAAAAGAGTTCGCCCCATCGGCGGCCACCACCAAGCTCGCACCCAAAGTCTGCTCTTGGCCCTGCGCCTCCACAACACAGTGCCAACGCTCGTCCTCGCGGCTTATGCTTTATTCGCTTCAGGTGAGTAATAAGTTCATTAGCGATCGCTTATCTTGTAGGTTGGGTGTAGCGTTAGCGAAACCCAACGCTAATTCTCAAGGGTGTTGGGTTTGCTAATGTAGAAACATAGCTTGCTGTGGAAGTGGCATCTTGCCAGTATAGAGGTGGAAACAGTCAGGCGATCGCAGCTCATAATTATCGCATTTCCCTAATTCAGGTGACGCCCAAGATCCCCGACTTCTTGGTTGCAACTGGAATTAATTGGACAAACCGGTAGAAGAAGTCGGGGATCTACTACCCGAATCTTGTAATAATTAGGAATAGGGAGGAGTTTACTAAAAAAAATTGTTGCATTATCCATTTTAAACCCTTATTTGGCTGATCATTTAAACAAACAGCTCATAACTCAAGTCGTCCAAGAATGACTCCTGATGATGCAAGTTAACGTAAAATTATTAGGATAAGTTAATCTATTTTTAGTATAATGAATCACAGTGTAACTGGCATCTTGCCAGTATAGAGGTGGAAATAGGCACGCGATCGCAGCTAATAACTATCGCATTTCTTCGCTTCAGGTGACGCTCAAGATCCCCGACTTCTTGGTTGTAACTGGAATTAATTGGACAAACCGGTAGAAGAAGTCGGGGATCTACTACCTGAATCTTGTAATAATTAGGAATAGGGAGGAGTTTACTAAAAAAAATTGTTGCATTATCCATCATTTTTTGCTACCATTTTACAATGGTAAAGTGTGCGCACATATATACAGGTTATTGAGAATCTGTGAAAGATGGTTTTGTGGAAAAATATCCTGTGGAACAGGTTTCAATGCCTTTGTAGCGCCCCTACAGGGTTCTCGCAGTTTACTCAAAACGTCGGGTGGTCAACCAGAATTTGCTATGTTAGCTTTAAGCTAACTAGCTGATAGCTAACCAAACTATTCCAAGGATTAGGTCATGCCTCGTGCAGTAATACTAACTGCCCTGCCTGTTGAATATCTGGCTGTCCGCAACTATTTGATAGAATTAGAGGAAAAGGAGCATCCCCAGGGAACTATTTACGAGCAGGGGAAATTTATCGCTAATGGACAGCAATGGGAAGTGGGCATTGCTGAAATAGGAGCAGGTAATACAATTGCAGCAGCGGCAACAGAACGAGCGATTGCTTATTTTCAGCCTAATATTCTCTTGTTTGTAGGAATTGCCGGAGGTATCAAAGATGTTGCCATTGGGGATGTGGTGGTAGCAACGGATGTTTACGGCTATGAGTCAGGAAAAGTAGGAGAACAGTTTTTCCCTCGCCCTCAAGGAGGAAAGTCTGCTTATCGGCTAGTAGAAAGAGCTAAATTTGAGGCAAAAAAAGGGGAGTGGTTACAACGACTAGGCAGTACACCTGTTAAGAAACCTAAGGTGTTTGTGGCTCCTATTGTTGCTGGGGAGAAGGTGATTGCCTCTAGAGAATCAACTATTTTCCAATTACTGAGGGGAAGTTATAACCATGCGATCGCTTTGGAGATGGAAGGATGTGGTTTCTTGGGTGCAGCCTTTGCTTATCCCAATATACAAGCGCTCTTGATTCGTGGTATTTCCGATTTAATTGAGGGGAAAAATAATGATTCGGTAGAATCTGAAGACATCCGACAGGAGAAAGCTTCTCAACATGCTAGTGCTTTTGCTTTCGAGATGCTGGCAAAATTAGGGAAAACCTCTTCGCCACCAATTAATCCTCAGGATGCTATTGGTTACAACAATAGTGGGCTTGCCTACTACAACAAAGGAGAACTAGAGCAAGCGATCACTGATTACAATAAAGCACTCCAAATTAATCCTGAGTATGCTGCTGCCTACCACTACCGTGGGATTGCTTACTACGACAAAGGAAAACTAGCTCAAGCGATCGCTGATTACAATAAAGCGCTCCAAATTAATCCTGAGTACACTGCTGTCTACAACAACCGTGGGATTGCCTACTACGACAAAGGAAAACTAGACCAAGCGATCGCTGATTACAATAAAGCGCTCCAAATTAATCCTGAGTATACTGCTGCCTACAACAACCGTGGGATTGCCTACTACGACAAAGGAAAACTAGACCAAGCGATCGCTGATTACAATAAAGCGCTCCAAATTAATCCTGAGTATACTGCTGCCTACAACAACCGTGGGATTGCCTACTACAACAAAGGAGAACTAGATCAAGCGATTGCTGATTACAATAAAGCGCTCCAAATTAATTCTCAGGATGCCCTTACCTACAGCAACCGTGGGATTGCCTACAAACAAAAAGGAGAATTAGACCAAGCGATCGCTGATTTTACCCAAGCACTCCAAATTAATCCTCACTATGCCGTTGCCTACTACAACCGTGGGAATGCCTACCGCAAACAAGGAAAATTAGACCAAGCGATCGCTGATTTTACCCAAGCACTCCAAATTAATCCTCACTATGCCGTTGCCTACTACAACCGTGGGAATGCCTACCGCAAACAAGGAAAATTAGACCAAGCGATCGCTGATTACACCCAAGCACTCCAAATTAATCCTAACTATGCCGTTGCCTACAACAACCGTGGACTTGCCTACTACAACAAAGGAAAACTAGACCAAGCGATCGCTGATTACACCCAAGCACTCCAAATTAATCCTAACTATGCCGTTGCCTACTACAACCGTGGACTTGCCTACTACAACAAAGGAGAACTAGATCAAGCGATCGCTGATTTCAACCTAGCCCTCATAATGGATGCTGAGAATGCTGATACTTACTACAACAGAGGACAAGTCTACGCCGAGTTGGGAGATAAGCAAAAAGCCATTCAAGATTTCAAAAAGGCTGCTAAACTCTATGATTAGCAAGGAAATATTGCTAGAGAGCAAGAAGTACTAGAGCTACTAATAGACATCTCTAGAAAAGAACCTACAATCCCTATGACACTTAGGTTAATATTGCGTCTCTTATATTTCGCAGCTAATAATTATCACATTTCTTCGCTTCAGGTGACGCTCAAGATCCCCGACTTCTTAGTTGCAACTGGAATTAACTCAGGCATTCCGGTAGAAGAAGTCGGGGATCTACGACAGCGACAAGAGGAATGTAGAAAAATAGCTCACCGTGGAACTGGCATCTTGCCAGTATAGAGGTGGAGACAGGCAGGCGATCGCAGCTAATAATTATCACATTTCTTCGCTTCAGGTGACGCTCAAGATCCCCGACTTCTTGGTTGCAACTGGAATTAATTGGACAAACCGGTATAAGAAGTCGGGGATCTAATACCCGAATCTTGTAAGAATTAAGAATAGGGAGGAGTTTGCTAAAAAAAGTTGTTGCATTATATATTATTTTTTGCTATTATTTTACAATGGAAAAATGTTCGCACATATATACGATGTATTGATAATCTGTGAAAGATAGTTTTGTGAAAAAATACCCTAAGGATGCTGATGCCTATATCAACCGTGGGAGTGTCTACGCTGATTTGGGAGACAAGCAAAAAGCAATTCTGGATTTCAAAAAGGCTGCAAAATTCTATCCTGAGCAAGGAGATACTGCTAGAGAGCAAAAAGTATTAGTGGGACTCAAGCAACTACAGCAAGCTTAAAGATAGGATTCAGGTTACCTTGCAACCTTCTTTCTTCCCTTGGAGCCTTCTGCCATTTGCCCTCTGCTTTATTGCCACCATCGATTAGGTCTGTGTCGGGTTTGGACATGAGTGTTAGAGTTGCATCTAACCTTTTAAGAGAATAATGTGAGAGTTATGATCTAACAGGGCGGGGTGTGCAATAGATTTTCATCTTTCTAGGGTGATGCACGACAGGTACAGCATTGCCAACCTCAGACTTTAGACAAAATTTGTCAAAATTAAGTCCATAATACTTCTTTTTCAGATCAATACCAGTACCATAAAAGTATTGACAATTCCATCGAAATGCAGGAATTATTGGGTTTTGTATATCCAATTTATCCTTACTTACAGTCACATCAAATATGTCCGTAATTTCCCCACCAAACTCGTATTGACCCTTCGTTTAATTATCGCATTTCCTCGCTTCAGGTGACGCTCAAGATCCCCGACTTCTTGGTTGCAACTGGAATTAATTGGACAAACCGGTATAAGAAGTCGGGGATCTAATATCCGAATCTTGTAATAATTAGGAATAGGGAGGAGTTTGCTAAAAAAAGTTGTTGCATTATTCATCATTTTTTGCTATTATTTTACAATGGTAAAATGTACGCACATATATACAGGGTATTGAAAACCTGTGAAAGATGGTCTTGTGAAAAATACCCTGTGGAACAGGCTTCGGTGCCTGTGTTGCCCCTACGGGGTTCTCGCAGTTTCCTCAAAACGTCGGGTGGTCAACCAGAATTTGCTATGTTAGCTTAAAGCTAACTAGCTGATAGCTAACCAAACTATTCCAAGGATTAGGCTATGCCTTGTGCAGTAATACTGACTGCCCTGCCTGTTGAATATCTGGCTGTCCGCAAGCATTTGATAAAATTAGAGGAAAAGGAGCATCCCCAGGGAACCATTTAGTGCTTCGTTGCTGTACTCTCGACGACCTATAAAGTAATGAGTTCATTATCCTCGATTACCACCTACCACCTAACACCTAACACCTAACACCTAACACCTAACACCTACCTTCGCGCTTCCTCGCTACAATCAATAATGATATCCAGGCGAAAATTATCCACCAAATTGGTAAGAGTCCGAGCAAGAGTTGCTTGAGTCGGAGGAATTTGCTCAATCAACTCCATAACTTGCATATCGTCGATTTTCGATGCAGCCAAGTGTAGTTGTGCTAACCATTCAGGGGACATTACCTGCAAATCTGACGCTTGTAAGTTGATTACGGCAATCGAGGAAGAAGCACTGCCGTTAATAGACCTCAACCCTGATGGCTGTCTTAGAGTTGAGGTAGTTGGTAAATACTCTTCATAGACATAACGTACTCCCAAGTAAGTTGCCATTTTTTCCAACAGGACTTCTTCCCGAAACGGTTTATGCACAAAGTCGTCGCAGCCCGCTAATAATATAGCTTCTCGCTGCTCTTCAAAGGCACTAGCAGTCAGGGCAATAATGATGGTGTTGGTTGTTGGTTGTTGGTTGTTGGTTGTTGGTTGTTGGTTGTTTGTTGTTGGTTGTTGGTTGTTGGTTGTTGGTTGTTGGTTGTTTGTTGTTGGTTGTTGGTTGTTGGTTGTTTGTTGTTGGTTGTTGGTTGTTTGTTGTTTGGGAATTGCTTCCTTGTTTCCCTTATCTCCCCCAGCTCCCCCATCTCCCCATTTCCCTTTCTCCCTTTCCCTAGCTTTAATCTGTCTAGTCGCCTCATAGCCATCCATAATCGGCATTTGGATATCCATCCAGATAAGATGGGGTTGCCAGGTTTCCCACAAGGCAATTGCTTCTTGACCATTGCAGGCTTCTTGTACCTCAAACCCTAAAGGTTCGAGTAGCTTAACCAAAACTTGCCGGTTTTCTAGTACATCCTCAACTACAAGAATGCGATAGTCAGGTTGATTTGGCTCCAAGCCAACTACTCTTTGTCGAGAAGTTATTGTCAGGTTATCAGCTGTAGTTGCCTCACTAACTTGAATGGTAAAGGTAAAAATTGTTCCCTGAGATAGGACACTGCTGACAGTAATTTCTCCCCCCATCAAATGTACAAACTGTTTACTAATAGTCAAGCCCAAACCAGTTCCTTTCATTGATTGACGACCTATTTTAGCCTGCACAAAAGGGTCAAATAAAGTATCCAATTCTTCGGGAGCAATGCCAAAACCAGTGTCTTCAATTTCAAAGATAATTGCTGTTGGTTGTTGGTTGTTGGTTGTTGGTTGTTGGTTGTTTGTTGTTTGTTGTTTGGGAATTGCTTCCTTGTCTCCCTTGCCTCCCTTGTCTCCCCACACTCCCCCCTCTCCGAATCTCCGCGTCTCCGCGTCTCCGCGTCTCCGCGTCTCCATGTCTCCAACCCTCACCCGCAGCATCACCCTACCTTTGGTGGTAAACTTAATAGCATTACCGATAAGGTTAATCAGGACTTGACGTAATTTGCCTTCGTCGGTTCGGATATATTGAGGTAAGTCGGGTGTACATTCAAAAAACAGCTCTAAACCTTTGAAATTGGCTTTGAGTCTCAGCATCTCTTCGATGGAGTAGAGTAGCTCATGGAAATTAAAGCAATTTTCATTGAGGGTGAGTTGACCAGCTTCAATTTTAGACATGGACAAAATCTCATTAATCAGGTGCAGCAAATGCTCGCCACTGCGATTAATGATAAGTAGATGTTCTTGGTGCTCTACCCTGAGGGAATGGTCTCGATCCATGATTTGGGTAAAGCCGAGGATGGCGTTGAGGGGAGTACGCAGTTCATGAGTCATTTTGGAGAGGAATTGAGTTTTGGCATGGGATGCGGCTTCTGCTGCTTCTTTGGCTTGCCGTAGTTCTGCTTCCGCTTGCTTGCGTTGAATAACTAGGGATGCTATCCTAGCTAGGGATTCGAGCATTTCCAATTCTCTCTCATCTGGCGATCGCGACTCATCAAGGTACATGGCAAATGTTCCTAAAACTTTGCCGGTATCAGATTTAATTGGCTCAGACCACCAGGCTTGGAAATTATGGGCTAAGGCTTGTTCTTTTAAAGACTCACATAAGGGATCAGTGGTAACATCTTCGATAATCATCCGCATCCCAAAGTAAGCCGCAGTACCACAGGAACCAGAAACTGGCTCAATTGGCAGTGGCTCGATCACTTGCTCCCAGGTATTAGGTATTTTCTGACCTACGTAAGGATGCAAATATTTCCCATCTTCGGAGCTTAACAGAATAGAAGAGCACAGATGGGGAGCTAGCTGAGGGACTTGCCTAGTCAATTCCAGCAAAACTTCGTACAAAGACCGGTCTTCTGCTACCATTCTCAGGACTTTGTTTTGAGTCCTGCGTAACAGATCCCTCTGCTGACGCTCGGTGATATCTACAGCGATGGAAGCAAAGCCAATCACTGCTGAATTTTCATCCATTAGCTGCGTATTGTACCATTCGCAGGTGATCACTCTACCATCTTTGGTCAGGTTTTCATAGATACTATAATTGCTATCTGGCTGGATAAGTAGTTCACTATAGATTTGCTCCAGTTGCTGTGTTGCCGTTTCCGGTAGCAAAAAAGCACCATGATTACCGATGACTTCATCACAGGTATAGCCAAAAATTTCTTCGGCAGCTGGATTCCAAGCCACAATTTGCCAATCGGTAGAAAATTCAATCACCGCCAGGGGTGTTTGCTCGACGAAAAAGGATAGTCTTTGCTGGGAAGCTCTCAGTTGCTCTTGAGCCTGGTGTCTACTTTGAGAAATGGCGATTAATTCACCAACCAATCTGAGCAAGCTAATGTCTTCTTGAGTCCAGGTTCTGGGGGAATGGATAGCATCTAGACCAATGAATCCCACGGATGAGCTCCGATTGCTCATACTCATGGGTACAATGAGCAGGGACTGGATCGATAACTTTTGTAAGTGTGCCTTTTCCGTTGCCGCCGAGAGCTCTGCCACTAGGGGTATATTGAGCAGATTGTCCTTGCTGAGCTGTTGGTAAAACCAGGGGAAATGCTTAACCTTCACCTCCTGATAGTAGGCAATAGATGGCTCACTACTGGCACCGTACCACTCGTAGGTCATGCTGAACTGACTCTGGTGCTGGTGATACTGACAAATGTAGCAGCGATCGCCCCCCAGGAATTCACCGATCGCTTGCAGGGTAAAATTAATAGCAGAATCGAGATCTCGGTCTAGGAATTGCCGGGAAATACTACTGAGTAAACTGTCTCTATTAGCTTGATGCCGCAAAGCTTCCCCAGCCAGTTTACCCTCGGTAATATCAGTAATCGAGCCCAACAGGCGCACCGGTTTACCTGTATCATCCCATTGCGCCTGTCCCCTAGCGAGAAACCATCTGTAGCTGCCGTCTTTACCCTGCAAGCGATGCTCAGCAACTAATTGGGGAGTAACCCGAGCCAGGTGAGCCTTTAGTGCCTCTATCACCCAGGCAAGATCTTGGGGATGAATGCGACAGAGCCATTCATCTTTGTGATCCGCAATTTCGTCGTCTGCATAACCAAGCATTTCTTTCCACCGAACCGACATAAAAGCTTCATCGGTTTCGATATCCCAATCCCAAATACCATCACCAGTACCGCACAGAGCCAATTGCCAACGCTCCTCACTCTTTCTCAGAGCCTCTTCCACCAATTGGCGCTCTCGGATTTCTTGCTGTAGTTGCTGATTTTGCCTGTCAAGTTCCCGGCGTCCCTGTTTTTCCTGCTCTAGGAGATTAGCTTGGGCGATTGCAATCCCCATTTGATTAGCCACTAACTCTAGTAGTTCAATTTCCTCTTCCTGCCAGTGGCGGAAGCGCTCGCACTGATGTAAACTAATCATACCATTGGGTTTTCCCTGGTAGGAAGTGCGGACTGCTAACATTGATCTCAGAGCGCATCTGTAGAATAAACGAGATAACCCTTCCAGCAGGGGGTCAGCATAAACGTCAGGGGAGACAACAACCTGGTCTTGGTCTAAAACCATTTGGGCGTGAGGATTGTCCTCAAGAAGAAACTCTACCTTCTGAATTGACCTAATTCCTGGTTGCTTGTACTCTGCTACACCAATAATTCGGGGAGGAGGAAGTTCCATGTAGGTATGAATCAAGCAACTACTTACTTCAAAAGCTTGACCGATTTGGGTAGCTGCTGTTTGAAAAATCTCTTCTGGTTTTAAGCTAGAGCGAATCTCTTGAGTAATTTGCTGGAGCAACAACGAGCGCTGAATTTGCTTCTCCAGCATAGCTTTAGCATTCTCCAATTCCAACTCTGCTTGCTTACGCTTGGTGATGTCAAAACCAGAGCCAATGTAACCAGCAAAACTGCCATCGGGGGTAAATCGCGGTTTTCCAGCACCCACAATCCAGCGATATTGCCCATCAGCACGCAACAGACGGTATTCCAACTCAAAATTCTCCCGACGCTCCAGGGCAACCAGGAAAGTCTCTAGATAACGTTGTTGATCCTGCGGATGGACATTATCGAGCCAGCCGGAGCCTAATTCCTCTTCCAGGGGACGTCCCGTAAATTCCAACCAAGTTTTGTTGAAAAAGGTGCATTGACCACCAACTCCCGATACCCACATGAGCACACTAGTGCTATCTGCCATCCCCCGGAAACGAGCCTCACTCTCTCGTAATGCCTGCTCTGTTGCAATCCGCTCTGTAATATCACTTTGAATCCCGATATAGTGAGTTAACTTACCCGTGTGATCTCGGACTGGGGTAATGGAGAATTCATTCCAAAATAGTCTACCATCTTTACGATAATTACACAGAACAAACTGTCCTTCTCTACCTTCATTAAGGACACTACGCAGCTTTTCCAGAGTAGGTTGCTGCTGATTTCTACCCTGCAAGAAACGGCAGTTTTTCCCAATAACTTCTTGAGCTGAGTAACCGGTGATCCGCTCAAATCCTGAATTGGCGTAAATTATCGGGTTATCTGGTGCTTGAGCATCACTAATAAGAATACCGTTACTAGAAGTAGCCACTGCTCGCTCGAGCAATTGCCAACGCTCTTGTGCTTGCTGGCGTTGGGTAATATCACGAAGCGTCACCGCTAAGCCGTCGCCCAGCTTCACCGCGACAAACTGTAAGTAAGTCCCTATACCCTCACACTCATCATAAAATTCTTGTTCCTGAGATCTACCGCTTTCCACGACAGAAACATAAAGAGCAAACAACCCCGTTTCACAACTCTCCGGCATTTCTGAGAGCAGTTGCTTCCCCACTAACTCCTCTGCCGTGCGTCCCAGTATCGTCTCAGCCGCTGGGTTAAGCAAAAGCCAGCGAAAGTCGATGATTTGTCCTTGACTATTCCTAATTGCCAAGAATGCCATGATCCCATCCAGGGAAGTATTGACAATACCCTCTAGTATAGAGTTGTTGGTTGTTGGTTGTTGGTTGTTGGTTGTTGGTTGTTGGTTGTTGGTTGTTTGTTGTTTGTTGTTTGTCATTTAGGAATGGAGAATGGGAAATAATCAACTTTTGAGTAATTTAAAATTTAAAATTTAAAATTTAAAATTTAACAATCATTTCATTACATCCTTAGTTAAACCAACAATTATATCAAGACGAAAGTCATGAGCTAAATCCCTTAAAGCAGCAGCTAAATTAGCTTTGTTGTCTGGAATTTGCTCGATGAGTTCCAGCACCGACTCCTCCCTAACTTGATTGGCTGCATGGTATAACTTGGTCACCCAATGGGTTGGCATTGCCGCTAATTCTGAGAGGAAAGCGGTATTCTGTCTGCTAACTGCATTCAATTTGTGAGATGCTGTTGCTGATGATGGTAAATCTTCATAAAGATAACGCACTCCCAAATATTCAGCAATTTTGGCAAAGATTACCTCATCTGTAAAAGGCTTACGCACAAAATCATCAGAACCGATATTTAAAATCTCTCCCCGCCTTTCCTCGAAGGTGCTAGCGGTTAAGGCAATAATGATGGTGTTTGTTGTTTGTTGTTTGGGAGTTGGTACATCTAATTCTTCTTTGTATCCACATCTCTGTGTCTCCCTGTCTTGACAGCTGCGCTCTTGCTCTCTAATCTGTTTGGTTGCTTCCAAGCCATCCATTACCGGCATCCGGGTATCCATGAGGATCATGTGAGGTTGCCAACTTTCCCAGAGAGTAATTCCTTCCAAGCCATTAGTCGCTTCCCGTACTTCAAAGCCAATCGGTTCGAGCAACTTGACTAACAAAATGCGATTTTCTTGGGTATCATCAACTACTAGAATTCGATATTTTTCTTGACCAGGCTCCAAACCAATTACTCGTTTGCTTGTTTGCGTCACTGCTTCAGACATATCTGCTGGAGTCAGTTTGATCTGAAACTTAAAAATTGTTCCTTTACCTAAAATACTGTTAACGGTAATATCTCCCCCCATCAATTCGACAAATCTCTTAGTAATCGTTAAACCCAAGCCCGTGCCTTCCGCAGACTTAATACCGGCTGAAGTTTGCACAAAAGCATCAAATAAATTATCAATTTCCTCTGGGCTAATACCAGCACCAGTGTCTTCCACTTCAAAAATAATTGTTATTTGTTGTTTGTTGTTTGTTGTTTGTTGTTTGTTATTTGGGAATTGGGAATTGGGAATTGGGAATTGGGAATTGGGAATATCTCCCTTGTCCTCCTTGTCCTCCTTGTCCTCCCCATCTCCCCATCCCCCCATCCCCCCATCTACTAACTTAACCCGCAGTTTCACATGACCAGATGTCGTGAACTTGATAGCATTTCCTAGGAGATTGATCAAACAACACCGCAATTTTTGCTTGTCGGTTTTGATATATTGAGGAACGGCAGATGATACAATAAAACTTAATCCCAAATTTTTGCTTATTGCTTTTATTTGTAGCATTTCCTCCAGTTCATCCAGGAGGCCATACAAATCAAAGCTACCTTCATTGAAGGAAATTATACCGGCTTCAATTTTAGATAAATCTAAAACATCATTGATTAACTCTAATAAATGCTCACCACTACGATTAATAATTCCTAAATATTCCCGCTGCTCAGTAGTAATTTCTACGTCGCGATTCATCACTTGGGTAAAACCTAAAATAGCATTGAGGGGAGTTCGTAGCTCATGACTCATATTGGCTAGAAATTCGCTCTTAGCTTGAGAAGCAGCTTCGGCAGCAGCTTCTGCTTTCTTACGTTCTTGAATTTCGAGTTGTAGTTGTTGATTTTGCGCCATCAGTTGCCTTTGCAGTCTCTGGATGGTCAGTTGATGCTCTACACGAGCTAAAACCTCTTCGATCTGAAAGGGTTTGGTGATGTAGTCTACTCCACCAGCTTGAAAGCCTTTTACCTTATCCGTCACTTCATCCAAAGCGCTCAGAAAAATTACTGGAATTTCCGCAGTTTGAGGATTAATTTTGAGTTGCGCACAAACTTCATAACCATTAATGTCAGGCATGTTGATATCCAGTAAAATCAAATCAGGTAAAGCAGAACCCGCCGCCCTGATTGCCATTTTCCCTTTGATCACACCTCGTACTTCATAGCCCTGCTGAGACAAGGTTGCAGATAAAACATGTAAATTTTCAGGGGTATCATCAACAATTAAAATAGTTCCTTTTGTCATTTGTTATTGGTTGTTTGTTATTGGTTGTTTGTTGTTTGTCATTAGTTGTTTAAGGAGGTGGTTTCTTCAATTAAATCAATAATGCGATCGCAACGGAAGTTCTTGACAAAATCAGTAATCGCCTCAGCTAGATGTTCTTGGGTAGGAGGAAGTTTCTTGAGCAATTGGAAAATCCGCTCATTATCAATAGCGTCGGCAGCTTGGTATAGCTCACTCACCCACTCCTCTGGCATCAGAGCCAATGCTGAGGAGAACCCAGAGGAAGCTGAACTACCTGTTGTTTCTTGGGGTTGCTCCTGCTGTGCTCTCTGGTGTAAACTAATCCTTTCCTTCTCAGAAATTACTAGCTCTTCATAAAGATAACGTACCCCCAGATACTGAGCCATCTTGTCAAAAAGCACTTGCTCTTGGAAAGGCTTGCGCACAAAATCATCACAACCTGCTGATAAAACAACAGCTCTTTCTTCCTCCCAAGCACTGGCAGTTAGAGCAATGATAGCAGTTGCTTGACCCTTTAAATGGGTTTTGATATGTTTAGTAGCCTCATAGCCATCCATCACAGGCATCCGCATATCCATCCAAATGAGATGAGGTTGCCAACCTTCCCAAATTTTAATTGCTTCCATTCCATTCCTGGCCTCTTTCATTTCAAAGCCTAGGGGGTTCAATAGTTTAATTAGTAGCTGACGATTGTCCCATTTGTCATCTACCACCAAAAGACGATAACAGGGTTGGTTTGGTTCTAAAGCAATTACTCGGCGGGTCAACTGTCTGGTTTCGATATCAGTAGTATTAACCACACCAATAACAATATCAAATTTAAACAGGGAGCCACACCCTACTTCACTGTGAACACTGATATCACCACCCATCAGCTGCACAAACTTTTGAGCTATGGGCAAACCTAAGCCAGTTCCCTCTTGTGCTTCTTTCCCAGCTTTGCTTTGGCTAAAGGCTTCAAACAGGCTATCTAACTCCCCTGGAACAATACCAGAACCGGTATCTTCAATTTCAAAGAGAATTGTTGTTTGTTGTTTGTTGTTTGTTGTTTGTTGTTTGTCGTTTGTTGTTTGTTGTTTGGGAATTGCTTCCTTGTCTCCCTTGTCCCCCTTGTCTCCTTGTCCCCGCGTCCCCGCGTCCCCGCGTCCCCGCGTCTCCTCATCCCCTCGCCTCAAGCGCAACGATACCCTACCCTTAGAGGTAAACTTGATGGCATTATTGAGTAGGTTAATCAATACTTGGCGTAACTTCACCTCATCTGTGTGTATATATTGGGGAACATCAACAGAGCAGTCGAAAACCAAGTTTAACCCCTGTTCATCAGCTTTGAGGTGAAACATCTGCTCTAATTCATCTAGCAAGCGATAAAGATCGAAATTAGTTTTATTGAGGGTAATGCGTCCTGCTTCAATTTTGGATAAATCTAGCACATTATTGATTAGGGTAAGCAGGTGTTGCCCACTCTGGTTAATAATTTTAATATTTTTCCTGTGTTCTTTGGCTAGCTCACTACTACGAGTCATTAGTTGGCAAAAACCCAGAATGACATTCAGAGGGGTGCGCAGTTCATGACTCATATTAGCGAGGAATTCGCTTTTAGCTTGATTAGCAACTTCGGCAATTTGCTTTGCCTGTTGCAGCTGGGCAGTCCGCTCCAGGACTTTTTGTTCTAGGGATGCATTTAATTGCTCCAATTCCTGATTTACTTTTTGTAAGGCTTGATTTTGCTCAGCTAACTGTTGTTCCTGAAAATAGCTACGCAGGGCTTCAGTAACTGTTAAATTTAGGTCGGCGGCATCCCAGGGTTTGGCAATGTAACGGTAAAGATTAGCCGCATTGACGATATTACCCACAGCAGCCGCATTAGCTTGTCCAGTTAACAGGATCTTCAAGGTTTTGGGATACTGGGCATGAATCTGAATTAGCAGTTCATCCCCCTTCATCCCTGGCATAATTTGGTCAGAAATAATCAGGGGTATTTCTACTCCCTCTGCTTGTAAATCAGCAAAAATTTCCATTGCTTCTTCACCAGTTTCGGCTAATTCAATATCATAGTCACTCCCTAGGTGAGTAGTTAGCTGATCCTGGAGACTAACTAGCACTACTCTTTCATCATCTACACAGATAATTGCTCCTTTACTCATTCATTTCCTCCAAAATATAATTTAGAATTGGGAATTGGGAATTGGGAATTGGGAATTGGGAATTGGGAATTGGGAACGTCTGTCTGCTGTCTTCTGCTTTCTACCTTTTTATGCAGCTAATCCTGGGGAATTGGTAAGTATACTGTAAATGTCGTCTTTCCTGGTTTGCTCTCTACCTCCACTTTACCTTGGTGCTTATCAACAATCTTGCCCACGATATTCAACCCCAAACCACTGCCTTCTCCCGTTGGTTTGGTAGTAAAAAAGGGTGCAAAAATTTTGTCTTGGATTTCGGGAGGGATGCCACAACCGGAATCGGTAATGTGTACTACTACCTGAGTAGCTTCTCCTGAAACAGCTATCTCTAGCTTGCCATGATTATTCATAGCTTGAGTAGCATTATGGATCAAATTTGTCCAGACTTGATTGAGCTCTTCAGGATAACACAAAATCTCTGGCACTTGTTCATAGGTTTTTACCACTTCAATACCCTGTTTAAACTGACCTTGGTATAGGGTAAGCACTAAATCAATGCCATCGATTACTTGAGCTTTAGTCATTTTACCTGAGGTATCCTGACGGGCATAACTTTTGAGGGCAAAGACAATTTTGGAAGCTCTATCTACCGCTAACTGGATATTCTTACTGTTCTTTTGTTGTAGAGCTAAATTGTAGGCTGTTTTGAGAATTAAGCTGTGGTTAGGATCTTGTAGTAGAGGGATAAAAGGGGTAATATCTTCGGTAATACCCAATTTAACGAGATTAGTAGCACAGATGTCAACATCCTCAATCCCTAGAGCTTCTAATTCTTTTTTGAGAGCTCGTCTCAATTGCCGTTCCTCTCGGAAGGAAAGATGTTCGGAGCGTTGTTGGCTGGCTGCTAATAAGGCAAAGAAATCCGCTTGTCGTTGAGCAGAGACTTGTTGGAACAGTTGGGGAAGTTGTTGCAGGGAATATTCTAGAGCGTTAGAGATATTGCCAATAGAGGCTCCAATAGCCCCTAAAGGAGTATTGATTTCGTGAGCTACCCCAGCAATCAGTTGTCCAAGAGCAGCCATTTTTTCTGCTTGAATTAGAGCTTCTTCTGCTTGTTTTCGTTCCGTGATATCGTTGGAGATGGCGAGGAGGTATTCCTGTCCAGAAATATTAATAATTTCCGCTGATAACAGTGCTGTCTTTACCGATCCTGATTTGGTCTGAAAACTGAATTCGTAGTTGCGAACTACACCATCGGTTGATAGCATTTGGAAGAGAGAATGACGGTCTTCTGGATTTACCCAAAGATTCAGCTCTACTGCAGTATAACCTAGGATTTCTTCACTGGTGTAACCAGTAAATTGACAGAAACTCTCGTTCACCTCAATATGCCTGCCATCAGTTACAGTGGTGATCGTAATCGCGTTGGGACTAGAACGAAAGGCTTTAGAAAATTTCTCTTCTGATAAAGTTAAGGCTTCTTCTACTAATAAGCGTTCAGCAATTTCCTGTTTCAATTCCCAGGTACGTTGAGCAACTTCTTGTGCTAAAGTACGGTTGTAATCAGCCAACAACTTTTCCGCACGTTTGCGTTCGGTGATATCAGTAAAGGCCACCATAGCGTAGACAATGTTACCTCGTTCATCATAAATAGGTGTTCCCCAACTTTCTATAGGGATAATCTGTTCGCCTTGGTGAATTTCTAAATCATCAGTATTGGTAGTTTCCCCCTTCAAGGCTCGCAGGATAGGCAACTTTTCTATAGGGAAAATCTGATTAGTTCCTGCGATGTAGTTTTGATAAACTTCGGCTATTTCTTCCAGGTTAGTTGAAGGGACAACTCCTTTACCTAGTAGCTCAATCGCTTTCTGGTTGGTATAGTGGAGTTTACCACTAGCATCAATCACCTCTATTCCCACTGGCATCGCTTCTAAAAATTGATTGAGCCTCTTCTGACTTTCCCGCACCTCGGTGTAGAGTGTAGCATTAGTAATCGCGATCGCCGCTTGCCCAGATAATAGTTGTATAACTAGTAATCGATTAGGAGTAAAAGCCCCGCTAGTCAAATTATTTTCTAAGTAAACAATACCACTGAGAGTGCCTTGATTCAACAGGGGCGCACACAAGATAGACTTGGTTTGATGTAGTTGGATGTAAGGGTCATTGGTAAAATTACCCTCACTAGTAGCATCATCCAATACTACCGTTTTCTTGGTACGAGCCACATAGTTAATCATAGATGCCGGTAGTTGATTATCAATGGGGATTGACTGGAAGACAGTAACCTGCTCAGAATCGACTACTCCCGAAGCTTCAATCAGTAATTGACCCTCCTCGTTTCCCAAACGAGCCTGGGAGGGTAAAATCAGAAAGCCAACTTGCGCCCCAGCGTTTTGGATCAGAATTTGCATCAAGGAAGCGAGTAACTTATCCAGCAAAATTTCACTACCAATTGCTTGGGAAGCTTTCATCAGAGTAGCAAAATCTAAAACTTCCCCTAACTGAGTACCACCTTTAGAGCCGATATTCGTGGTGCGAGTTTTGTTGTGAGAATTAGCTAATGATAAAGTTAACAGCTGCGGATATTTTGCCTCTAAATCTTTGATCTTGGCCGTTGCTCCCCAGTAAGTATAGCAGTAGTGGGCATCGCTGAGGTAGGCTTTAGCAATTTTCGGTTTGCCCCACTCAAGGTAGAATTGGGTAGCAAGTTCGTTAGCCAAAGCTTCGTCTTGAATGTATCCATATTCTTGAGCTGTAGCAATAGCGCGATCATAGAATTCCATTGCTTTCATCTTTTCCCCCCTGAGCCGGTAGTATTCTGCTTTTAAGAGTTCCAACTTATGCTGATAGTTCATCGGAGCATGAGCTGCCCAGTTTGCCAACTTCTCTTGATTGGCAACTATTTTGGCGAGAAGATTTTCCTGCTCAGTTGTTGGTGCACTAGCAAATGCTGTTATGCTGACCAAAGAGTCATAGAAATAGAACTGGGGGATATATACAGTACCGATTACCGCATCTAAATACCTTTGTGCTATAGCGGCGTTTTGCATGGCCTCACTAGTTTCGGCAAACAAATAGCACAGTATCAATTTATATAGATGTAGGGTAAATAAGGCAATTTGGTCATTAGCTTGTTGCTGGAGGGGTAATCTTACTTGCTCATTATACGCCTCACCAATTAACAGGCAAGGGTTTTGAGTATATCCCATCAAATTTAAAACTACTTGCCGCAGTAGTTCATTCCACTGCCAAACTGTTTCTTGCTTGAGCTGATGGATAGCTTGAGAGTAGGTAACGATTTCTCGTTCTAGTTGAGTAAGCTCTTGAGCCCCAAAATAAGCATGATAAGCATATATCTGAGCTGCCATAGCTGCATCTTCAAAATCCCCTGTTTCCAGTGCCAATTGATAAGCCTCCAAGGCAAGATTTAGATTTGCTTTGAGCGGTTCGTGCCAATGCTGAACTCCTGCCATCAATCTTGTCAGAGTTTTAGCTCTGATGGCTGTATGATCAACGCAGAAGGGATCTGAAAATAGGGAGCAGGAAGTGGTATACTCCGATAATTTCAGAGCTAGTTGTCCCCATTGATAACCACCATCAATATCTTCTACAACTCCACAGAGAATCAATCCATAGGTAGCATAAGCTGGAGCCGATATAGCAGTATTCCCCTGTTGCAGGGATAAATTTACCATCTTACAAATAACTAGTGGCATCAGTTGAGGCGCTGCGATTACCAGAGCAGCAAAAACTCGGTTCATGATCACCATAGCCGCTAAATAATCAGGGTTAGTCATTTCTGGCAGATTGATTAAATCTTCAATCTTTTTCCCTGCTAACTTAGCTTGTGTGGCTTCTAACTCCTGTTGAATCTGCTCTCTAGTTGGTTGTTGAGGAAAGGAAATACCCATGAGCCCTAGAATATCTAAAACCAGCTTGACAGCCTTCAGGGGTTGATTTTGGGCTGTATAGGCTTGCAGCTTGATTTCGTAGACTTTTACTTTATCTTGTAAAGTTGCAGCTCGTTGTAAGACAATCTCTGAGAGTATTTCCACCTCCTCCAAATTGGTACTTAAGTATTGAGCTTCCACTTCCTCCACCAAGAGATTCAGGGTAAGCTCATAGTTAGTCTGCCAACTATCAGCTACCAACAGTTTGCGTCCTGTCTGTAAATACTTAATAGCCGCTGCATAAGCAGTAGCCATCTTCGCTTTCTGCCCTGCTAACAAATTCAGTTTAGCTAATTCCTCCTTCTCTTGTGGAGAGTTGAGTAGTTCCCAGCCAAAGTTAAGCTGCTCGACTATCTTAAATATTTGTTCCGATAAGGTTTGAAAAGGCAGTCCCAAGGAAAACATTTCATCACCAAGGATTCTCAGTAGCTCCTTCTTTGTACCCTGTTCCCCGTTAAAAGTTACCCATTCAGAAGTCAGCAAGTTGTTTTCAACAGGGGACTGTAACCCTTGCTCCCTGGCAATTGCCAGCAGGTTTGGGCAGAGGACATCAGGAGCTATCCCTTCTAACCTCTGTCCTGTAGCTTCTACCTTTCTTTGTTCAATAGCAGTATGCTGTAACAACAGACGACCAATTTGTAAGTGAACTACCTCTCTGTCAGTTTCAGAGATTAAAGTATAAGCTGCTTGTCGAATCTGAGTATGACCAAATTTAAATGCTTGAATTAATAACTGTTCATCTAATGCTGACTGCGGTAAAATTAATTGTAACTGCACTGCCACTATGAGATCTTGGAAAAGTGCCGCTGCTGATTTTTCACAGATAATCGAGAGGGTATTTAAATCAAACTCCTCACCAATACAAGCTGCTAATTGTAAAACTTGCTGGGTAACCTTGGGCAGTTTCTGCAACTTACCAATCATCAACTCCACCAGATTATCTGTGATACCCATTGCCTCAATTTGGTTAACATCCCATTGCCAGCTGAGGTAATCAAAATCAAAAGTAATCAGCTTTTCTTCGTGCAGAGTATTGAGAAATTGCTTGACAAAGTAGGGGTTGCCAGCCGTTTTACGCTTCACTAATTCGGCTAAAGGTTTCACTGATTTGAGATCTTGGCGTAGAGTATCAGCAATGAGTTGACTAATCGGCTCTAGTTGCAATGGTGCTAAATTAATTTGGTTAACTGTTACTCCTTGCTTTTGTAGACGTGTAATGGTCATCATCAAAGGATGAGTAGGACTAACTTGGTTATCCTGATAAGAACCAATAAGTAATAAGTTAAGGGGGGTTTGCCCGTTGCCTTGTTTACCAGAAACCTGAGTATTTCCTGTACTAATCATCAGTTCAAGCAATTTAAGGCTGTCGAAATCCGCCCACTGCAAATCATCGAGAAAAATGACTAAGGGATGATCTGTTGAGGCAAATACTTGGATGAAGTTTTGTAACACCAGCTGCAAGCGATCTTTTGACTCTGTTACTCCCAACTGCGTCACAGCTTGCTGTTTACCGATAATCAGTTCTAACTCCGGAATCACCTCAATCATCACTTGAGCATTAACACCCAAAGCTAACAGGAGTTTTTTTCGCCATTGCTTTAACTGAGTCTTGCTTTCAGTTAACAGTTGCCGCACCAGTTCTTGCAAAGCACTGATGATAGCCGAGTAGGAGATATGACGCTGCAACTCCTCAAATTCACCCCAGATAAAATAACCCCTGTTTTGGATAATTAATGTTTGCAATTCTGCTACTAGAGCTGATTTACCAATACCATAATCCCCAGCCAGAAGCATGAGCTGTGATTGTCCTTTGTCCTTTGTACTTTGTCCTTGGTTTTCTTCTTTTGCTGAATCACCAATGACTAATGACGGATGACTAATGACCTTCTCAGAAGCAGCTAACAAGGTTTCAATTTCTCGCTCTCTACCATAAAGTTTTTGGGGGATTTGAAACCTGTCAGAAATATCATGCTCACCGGGAATAATATCTTCAATCTCTCCTCCTGCTTCTAACTGCATCAAGCAAATCACTAAATCAGCTTGAATACCCCAGGCGTTTTGATATCTATCTTCAGCATTTTTGGCCAACATTTTCATCACGATATCGGACAAAGCCTGAGGAATGTCTCCCCATCTTCCCATCCCCCCATCCCTCTGTCTCCTCCTCAAACGGGGGGGGACTGGCTGCTGAGCGATATGACAATGTACCAACTCTATTGTATCAGTAGTAGCAAACGGCAGCTTTCCTGTAAGTAATTCATAGAAAGTGACACCAAGGGAGTAAAAGTCTGTGCGATAATCGAGAGAACGATTCATCCGTCCCGTTTGTTCCGGTGAGATATAAGCTAAAGTGCCTTCTAAGAAATCTGGAGGCTGTAGAGTCGGATTTTCCCAGGTTAGTTGGGTAGACAAACCAAAATCGATGATTTTGACTTGTCCAGTTTCTTGGTTAAGGACAATATTGGCAGAGTTAATGTCTTTATGGATAATATTGCTGTTGTGAATATTGCCCAAAATCTCGGTAATTTTGATG
>JAAHGR010000659.1 GCA_010672425.1 Symploca sp. SIO2E6 | reverse complement strand
CCGTATTAGGAATTTCTTCTGTACTGAGGTTTTCGTAACGACCCTTTTCGTGCTTAAATAAGCGTAGATTCCAGTCGGGATATTTGCCACCGTGACGAATCCACTGATCCAAAAAGTAAACTCTACGATTGAGGTAATAGCCATTATAGTCGGGATTTTGGATCGCCAGGGCAATTTCATCCCACAGTTGAGGAGTGATGCGCTCATCACAATCGACAATTAACACCCAGGGATGACTAAACGTCAGATTAGCCAAACTCCAGTTCTTCTTTTTCGGCCAGTAACCATTAAAATGGAATTGTACTACTGATGCACCGTAACTTTCGCTAATTTCCACCGAGCGATCGCTACTTTGGGAATCGACGACAAACACTTCATCAGCTCTACTCAGACTCTCTAGACAAGCTGGCAGATTGACTTCTTCATTTTTCGCAGGAATCAGAACTGAGACAGGAACTTTGGATTCTTGAGATGACATATTATGGTAGATTTACCTGGGTTATTTACAAGCCTACAATTACTTGAATAATAGTTCAAAAGATAGATGAAATTCACTTATCTTTTAAGTATGCCTTTAATAGCTGCACTCAGATAACCAATCTGACCATAAGCATACACCAAATTATCAAACCGTAAAGCAGGGTTGCGGATATTTATCAGGGATTTGTAACAACCACGTCCCATTCTCTCACTGCCCCGTAACAGCTGAGCATAACCAGCGCGTTTGGCAACTTGTTCTCGGTAACACTCACTAATACCTTGCCACCAAGCGCGATGGAAAAACCAGCTTCTCTCAAGGCGTTCTGGTGCGACATTGTGAGCGACTAGTGCTTCTGGTAAATAGGCAACCTGCCACCCTTGAGTAAGAGCCAATTCAGTCATGTGCAACTCTTCATTAGATAAAAGATTTTTACCTACCCGTCCCAAGTTAACATCAAATCCCCCTACTTGCTCTAAGAAGCTACGGCGGATTGAATAATTCAATCCCCGTGGAGTCAGAGCAGGATTAGTAATATAAACTACTTGATCACCTAAGTCAAAAGCTCCCAAATTTCCTGCCAGTGCTGAGGACAGCCAAGGGGGAGATGTATTACCTTCTGGCCACAAGAGAGTAACTTTACCGCCAGCGATCGCTAATTGCTCATTGCTGTGATAAGCTTGATAAATTGTCCTGAGCCAGTGAGGTGTTGCTACGGCGTCGTCATCCAGATAAGCCAAAATGGCAGCACTAGCTTTTTGGGCACCGGTGTTACGAGCAACAGATAGACCAAGTACTGGTTCATACACATAATTAAGTCGTGGATGAGAAACCCTCTCTTCCACAAGCTCCCGGGTGCGATCGCTCGAAGCATTATCCACTATAATCACTTCATAGTCAGTAAAATCCTGCTGGAGCAGACTATCAATAGCAGCACCTAAATACTGCTCGCGATTGTGAGTACAGATAATAGCCGAAATTTGAGGTTCTGGCATGGCAGTAAGGGTTGAATTGAGATTTTAGTGTCTCTCTTAAATTTTAGATTTTCTCTCTAGAACTAGCATTCCCTAGCCATCTCCAGTTTCTCCCCCATCCTCAGTCCTTGCTCAAATGAGCATGCATCACCACCAGGGTTTCCGACAGCTGGCTGAGGCGAGTTTCCAATTCTTGCTTACGATTGAGCAGCTGCCGCAGCTTTTGGTAACGAGCGATCGCTATACTAACACTAGGAACTTGGTCAGTTGGACAGTTGCGAGACCAAGACTGACCATCCGAGTCCAAACCACAGAGACGATAACCAGTGCGGGGAGATTCGTAGCTCACTTTAGCATTAGGTGAATTCACCCTTTCTTTGATATAGTCCATCAGCCGGTCATCTTCAGCTAGCCTGACTACCCCTTGAGCCTGTTGTGATTCTCGCAGATGAGATTCTAACCAACCATCGACAATCGGTCCATCTGTGTAAATATCCTGAATTTGCTTGAGGACTTTTTTGAGTTCCTCCTGCCAACTAGCAACAACTTCTTCAATTTCCTTGAGCAAATTCATTGCCAAGGCAGGGTTAGTACTGTGGCGATGGTTGCTGAAGCTAGGAGGCTTGATTTTGGGTAGCGTCGGTGTTTTCCCCTGGTGCTTGTTGGCAGGAAAAGGCTTTACTGCCATGGAGAAGGAAAGAGTATCAGTATCTTGATGAGGCTCAGATTGTCCGGGAGATGAGTCAGTTGTCTGAGAATGGGCTAACTGCTCTAGTGTTATCTCAATCCTGTGTAATTCGGGTTTCATCTACAAACTCAGCTAACGTGGCAACTCAGGTGCTTGGCTCCTAAGAGTGATTATAAATGTATGTAACTCTACAATAAGCAATCTTCTACTTTAAGGTAAATATTTGCTATACTAGAGGGATAGTTCAGTATAGTTAGCAACTGGGTTTCTCGTGAGGCAGATAATTCTGGTAACTGGACCATCCCGTTCTGGCAAAAGCGAATGGGCAGAAACCTTGGCGACACACACTGATAAATTGGTTACTTATGTAGCCACAGCTCAAGTTGACCACAATGATCCAGAGTGGCTCTCCCGGATTGAGAAACATCAGCAGCGACGCCCAAATTCTTGGAAGACATTATTAGTGCCAGTGGAGTTGCCAGTTACAATTCAAGGGTACTCTAAGAGTAGTTGCTGTCTGCTAGTAGATTCCCTGGGCACCTGGGTAGCCAATCTCCTGGAGCAAGAAGATGAAGTTTGGGAAAAAACGTTACAAGAGTTTTTCGAGAGTCTTATCCAGACAAGAGCTACTTTAATTTTTGTAGCAGAGGAAACAGGTTGGGGTGTAGTTCCAGCTTATCCTATGGGGAGGTTATTTCGCGATCGCTTGGGAACCTTAGTACGCCAACTAGGTACAATCTCTAATCCAGTATATTTAGTTACCGGCGGTCATATTCTCAATCTCAGTGTTCTAGGAAAGCCTTTGCCAAATACTCTGACTTGTCAGTAGGGAATTGGGAATTGGGAATTGGGAATTGGGAATTGGGAATAGTTAACTTTCATCCTCTGGTGTTGAGATTTTTCATAGGGACTGCCTTGCAGCCTTGCAGCCTTGCAGCCTTGCAGCCTTGCAGCCTCCTGCCTCCTGCCTCCTGCCTCCTGTCTTGCAGCCTCCTGCCAATTCCCCATAAACAATACCCCCAAATCTCTCATGTCATCTCAACAACAAGTCAAACGCTATCTCGCCTACTGGTTTCAGTTAGGGAAAAAAGTTGTGTTTGACAAAAGTAACTCAATCGTGCTAGTGGATCCAGTAATTGTTGGTGAGCAGTACAGCCAGCAATTTGAAGACATCTGTCAGCTAATTTTCTCTCCCGATAGCGGCGATTGTTATCTTGAGGGTACCCAACAAACCATTGCTGAGTTGTTGTTGCCTGACTGGGAGGTAGAAGATTGCGCCCTTTGTCGGATGCCCATACCGATGAAAAGAGCTGGGATGCCTGCTCCCATATGTCCCTGCAACGATTTACTAACCTGGCCAAATACAGAATTACCTGCACCGCGAGAACCTGTCAATAGTAACTCCCATCTTAAAGAAATTTGCGATCGCCTCTGCAAAATTAAAGGTGTTAGGGGTTAGGTGTTAGGTAAGGTTAATGGTGGTAGGTGTTAGAGAATTGAAATTAAGGTGCAGTTAAAGCAAGTAATTATCACCCACAAAGCCGGAGACACTCAAGGCAAAAATTGTGCCGAACAATGCGCTAGGCAATTAGAACAATATCAGTGTCAAGTCTTAATCGGACCGAGTGGTGCTAAGGATAATCCCTATCCCGTCTTTTTAGCATCCGCTAAACCAATCGATTTAGCGATCGTTTTGGGAGGTGACGGTACAGCCTTAGCCGCTGCAAGACATCTGGCTCCAGAGGGAATACCAATTTTGTCGATCAATGTGGGGGGACATTTAGGATTTCTCACCGAACCGTTTGAGCAATTCCAAGACACTGAACAAGTTTGGAAGCGTCTGTTAGAGGATCGCTATGCAGTTCAGCGGCGGATGATGCTACAAGCAGCCGTGTTTGAAGGTAATCGCACCAATACTCAACCAGTAAGCGATCGCTTCCTGGCTCTCAATGAAATGTGTGTCAAGCCTGCTTCAGCAGATCGGATGATTACTTCCATGTTGGAAATGGAGATTGATGGAGAAGTAGTAGATCAGTACCAGGGAGATGGACTAATTGTAGCGACTCCTACTGGTTCAACTTGTTACACCCTTTCTGCCAACGGTCCAATCCTACATGATGGCATGGAAGCGATCGTTGTTACCCCAATTTGCCCTTTAAGTATTTCCAGCCGTCCCATTGTCCTACCCTCTGGTTCCGTTGTCAGCATCTGGCCTTTAGTGGACCATGAACTTAACACCAAACTTTGGATGGATGGTGTCCTAGGTACTTCAATTTGGCCGGGA
>JAAHGR010000658.1 GCA_010672425.1 Symploca sp. SIO2E6 | reverse complement strand
TTGCATCTGGGATTTTTAATAACCGAACAATAATTTATACGGTTTTCCTCATGAGTCTTCTTGTCCACCTTGTCCACCTTGTCTTATCCCCACCCGAAAGTAAAAAACTTTCCCCCTTGTCAGCCCCCTTAACCAAGCAGTATTGGTAGGGGCGGGTTTAGGGATATCTTAATGCATTCGATAATAACCATCAGACAAAACCCGCCCTATCGATAACCTTGCGGATTACCGAAGATTTACCTCTTTAATTAAGTAATTTCAATCACAAGTACCGGAGAGCCAAGCTGGAGAAGTTAAATTGGTAATGGTGTTCAGGTAAATAACTAGGAGATTCAACATGCTGGAGTTATATCAATTTGAACTGTCCCAATATTCCGAGAAAGTCCGATTCATCCTCGACTACAAGGGACTAGAGTATCGCAAGATTGAAGTAACCCCAGGAGTAGGACAGATCGAGATCTTTAAAATGTCTGGTCAATCTAAGGTACCAGTACTCAAAGATGGAGATACGGTAATCAGTGATTCTACCGCGATCGCGATGTATTTGGAGCGCAAGTATCCAGACAAACCGCTGCTTCCCCAAGGAAATAGGGAAAGAGGACTCTGCTTAATGATGGAAGAATGGGCTGATGAGTCGATTGGTGTCAAAAGTCGGAAGGCACTGTATGGAGCCTTCAGTCAAAATCAAAGCTTCCGGACATCTTTTTTGCCTAATGAGACTCCCGATTTGTTAAAAAATCTAGTCAGTGCTCTTCCCCCAGAATTGCTCAAGGTGTTGGGAACTGGTGTTGGTTTTAGTCCAGAGTCGGTAAAAGATGCCAAAGATGACCTCAAGCAAGACTTAGAAGCACTGAGTTTGATCTTACTCGATAGTCCCTATCTGTTAGGAAACTCTCCCTGCTTAGCTGATTTTGCTGTAGCTGGTTTAAGTATCACTATCAAGTTGCCCAATGGACCCTACCTAAATGTGCCGGAAAATGTAAAAGGCAAAGGAATTCCTGGCTTAGTCGATAGTGGTCTCTATGAAACATTCTTCGACTGGCGTGATCGTCTCTATCAAGATTATCGCAAACCCATCTCAGCTACTACAACCAGTAATTCTTTACCCAAATCCATTAATATTGATTAATTAAGGGAATGGGGAATAGAGGAATGTAGGTTGGGTCGAGGCAACGAGACCCAACACCCCTTGTGGGGTGAGCTTTCATTATGCGTGGGATTTTCGAGCTTTGTATCCAAACAAACTTCCCACACCTCCCACACTCCCCACACTCCCCACACCCTCTTATACCAAATCCGCTTTTAAAAGTACAATATTACAATTTGCCCAAGCCTTTGACATAAGCGGATTTGGTCGATGTAGGTAATCAGTCTATGTAAACCGGATTTGGTATTAACCGAGTAGTATTGCTGCATGTTTGATTTTCCGATAGTAACGTAAGGGCGCACCTCCCCGTGCGCCCTCAACTTCTAAGCGATCGCATGGCTCAATATATGTTATCCACAACCTAGGATAAGCGATCGCTAGCTCACCACATCAATTCAATTGTAGGTTGGGTTGACACTGTTGAAACCCCATAAAATCAGACCGCTACACCAATTAAATCGTAGGTTAGGTTATCGCACTAAATTTATGATTTCATCTGCTTCAATGCAAGATAATGTTCATCAAGGGCGCGTCTTAGCATCATCTTAATCACAGCCGATCTGCTAATGTTGAGTTCTTTTGCCATTGTATCTAATTCAGTAAGCATCGGGCTAGGAATTTCCACCCTTGTGGCTTCTATATTCTGTCTTCTTCGTGAAGTCATCTGACGGCGTGTTCCGACTCTTGTTGTTGTGGAGTCAAAATAGCGGTCTATAACTTCTTCTCCTGCCTCAATTTTTTGTTCAATTGCTTCAATAGAAATATTGTTCATAAATTTCCCTCTCCCTTTTCGTGCTTTTCCAGTAAGTTATTAACCATATATATTCCCCTTCTTCATCATAACGCACTTCATAAATAACTGACAAAAGAGAATTTCTCAAAAAACCAACGGCAATAAATTGTTCAGGATCATCTTGTTTTATTTGTTCTACATAGTCGCCAGCCAAGATAGTAGCGACTTCTTCAAGAGAGTATCCTCTCTTTCGCTTCAGAAGTTGACTTTTGTGATTATCCCAATCAAATCGCATTTTTTCCCATAACACCCTAAGATAACGATCTTGCTCAGCTGTTCTACTATCCTACCATTTTGGCGAGTTGTCTCATTTAATAGAGCTGAAACCCTTGCCATGTCGTTCTTTTGCTGATGTTTTTTCCAAAATGGGATGCTTCCAATTAAGGCAGTCTTCTAGATCATCTCCTTAGGAGAAAGCCTTGTTTTGAGGGGAATTATGTTGGGTTTCATTCTTTAAGCCAACCTACAGGAGCGAATCCACTTAAAGTATCATGCAATACATGATATTATATGGAATGTAAGAGGTTATATTGCGGATCTTCAAGAATGCATGGTTTCAACGCTTCTCCCGTAGGGAAAGAATAACAGACGCCATGTTGCTCACAGCTGTGATGCGAGCAGAGCAAGCCTTAATCGATGCTGATCTCGGTGGAGGTGTGATCAAGCAACGCATTCCCCGTGAGAACCAAGGTAAGTCTGGAGGGTATCGCTCAATCATCCTATTTCGTCGTGGTGATAAAGCGTTTTTCATGTATGGGTTTGCCAAAAGTGAGCGCGATAATATCTCCAATGATGAGCTAGCAGACTTTAAGAAGGCGGCTAAAGACTACTTAGCTTTGTCAGATGAACAGATTCAGCAATTGATAGATATCAAGGCAAAGCGGGGAAGTTAAGCAATGAGCGAATCACTACAGTATAAATCAGAGGCTTTTGCTGCCATCCATGAGTCCATGGAGGCTTTGCATCAAATTGGTGCCATTACTAAGCAGACAATGGGTGAATTTGATCAAACCTGTCTTACTCCTATAGAATCCCTATCTCCAGAAGATATCCGTGCTTTGCGAGAGCGGGAAAATGCTTCTCTACCAGTCTTCGCTCGTTACCTCAATGTTTCACACCATCAGGTTTCCGACTGGGAAAGTGGTGTTCAAAAACCTGGGGGAGCTGCGCTACGCCTGTTGACACTCGTGAAGCAAAAAGGGCTACAAGCGATCGCCTAGAGCATTATATAGCGTTTCTCATTGGAATGAGGTACAAAGTTTCTGGTTTTTGTTGATTATAAGTGTTTGAGCTTATGATAACGGTTGGTCTTTGTATAACACGATCGCATGGCTCAATGTATTTTATCCGCAACCTAGGATAAGCGATCGAACTAAGCAGAGGCGATGCGAATCTGTGTTTCCATTACCACGACAAATGCATCTACGCCGACTCCACAGCCAACGGCATAAATACTGTACTTGACAAAGATTTCGAGGCAAAGAGTAGGCAGGCGCGAATGTCTTCTGGTTTGAGATCATGGTATTCCTCAAGGATGTCGTCAACAGTTGAGCCGTGTGCCATGAGGTTTAGTATGTAGTCCACAGTCAATCTAGTACCTTTGATCACTGGTTTACCAACCATCACTTTTGGATCACAGGTGATCCTCTCAAGGAGTTCTTGATCTGTCATGCATCTTCTCTAGAAATATATGATTATGTATCGTATAGGATAACCGTGTTTTTAACGGTGGAGCTGAGCGATCGCACTCCCAACGCGATCGCAATCCCAACACAATCGCACTACAAGATCACAGCGATCGCTTAAATCCGCAAGATTGGGTTAATGTCTGTTAAACGCACATTATCTTAAGACATTACCCAAAAGTTATCAAATATGATAACCTGTAACTATGAGTTGGAAAATTACTTTCTACAACGAGAAAGTAGAACAAGAAACATTGAACTTTCCACCAGGCATCCTTGCTAATTTTCTACATACAGCGCTTCGCGCTGTATGTAGGTACAATAACAACAATGAGCTTTCCCAATTTCTTAAATGTTCAGGATTGATTAAGTCAAGAGCTACAGCCAAGAGCGTATCAATCATAGAGCTGGTAGTCGGGGCAAAGCCTAGGACAAAAGACTTCAGTTGTGACCACCACATTTCAATCGGATTAAAATCTGGAGAATAGGGAGATAAATAGATGACACTAGCACCAACAGATTCAATCTTGGAGGAAATTGAGGCGAGTTGATGAACAGCCAAATTATCCATTACTACCACCGCACCTGGCCATAACTGAGGCAGGAGAAAATGGTCAATAAATACCTTAAATGCTTCTCCATCTAAAGAACCATTAAGAGTCATTAAAGCTAGAGCTTTGTTTTGAGTAATAGCTCCGACAAGGGTAATTTTTGCCCCTCGATAAAAAGGTTTAAGTTCCCTGACTCTAGTGTTTATTTCTGAGCGTCCATAAGGGCGACTCCCTCCTAGTAGAATACCC
>JAAHGR010000657.1 GCA_010672425.1 Symploca sp. SIO2E6 | reverse complement strand
AGATTGAAGGGTTGGATTTGGAGGAGTATCAGCAACAGCGGCAGAATGAGCCAATTGATCAGCATTCAGCGCTAAAATGGCTTTTACAGTTGGCTAAGATTTTGCAAGTAGTCCATCAACAGCAGTTTTTCCATCGGGATATCAAGCCGTCGAATATTATCCTGAATCCCGATGGGCAATTGGTGTTGATCGATTTTGGTACAGTGAGAGCAGTTACTTCTACCTACTTGGGAAAACAACATTCTGGACAAGTGACGAAGATTTCTTCGGCTGGTTATACACCGACAGAACAATTGAACTATCAAGCAGTACCTCAGTCGGATTTCTTTGCTTTAGGACGTACTTTTGTCTTTTTGCTCACGGGAAAGAAACCGACTGACCCGGAAATATATGACCCTTTTAATGATGAGTTAAATTGGCGCTCTCATACTAATAATCTGCTGCCGGAATTGGCGGACTTTATCGATGAGTTGATGATGCGTTTGGCAAGGGATCGTCCGGCGAATACTCAGGTAATTTTACAACGGTTGGCCGAAATTGACCGCATACTTAATTCTCCACCGCGTCAGAAAATGCCTCAGATGGCAGCGACAGTAGCATCATTACCACCACAGCAGCCTGTTGCCTCGCCTTCACCACAGCAGCCAGGGAAGTCCGCAAATTCTGGAAGTAGTAGTGGTGGATTAACAAGAAGGCAATTGATTAATACTGCTGGTTTAGGTGCTGTTGGTTTGGTGGGAGGGGTAATTGTTCATCAAATTTGGAAAGGTAGCTCACCTACATCTACAAATTCTCCTCAAGGTCAAACAGAGGGAGGAATTAACCTCCAATCCTTTGACTTTGAGGTAGTAACGGTAGACTTCTTTGGTAAAGAAAATAGCCGCAACTCTCGCCAAGCCAAGTTCTTTAATGAAGATTTGGGTAATGGAATCATGCTCGAGATGGTGGCAATTCCTGGTGGTACGTTTATGATGGGTTCACCAGATACGGAGGAAGGGCGATATGAGCGTGAAAGTCCCCAGCATTCAGTTACGATCAAACCCTTCTATCTGAGTAAGTTTACCGTAACTCAGGCACAGTGGAGAGATGCAGCTGCTTTGGCTAAAGTTATTCGTAATTTGAATAGTGATCCAGCTTATTTCAAAGGAGATAATTTACCAGTAGAGCAGGTATCATGGTTTGATAGTCAAGAATTCTGTGCTAGACTCTCCGGAAAAAATGGCTTAGGTTATTCCTAAACCCGCCCCTACAATGGATGCAGATAATTTTGTTGTGTTGTAGGCAATCGCAATAACACCTTGCCGAGAAACCGGGTTTCTAAATTGATTTTTTAGGTTCGTGTTTGCCACGATTTTGGGTCTCGCCGACTGTGAAAAATTGCTATCACAATTACCCGATTTGATACTACCCGATAGTAAATAGCATAGGGAAAACGTTTTACTACTGCCCGTCGAATATCACGGTAAACAATTGCATAAGATTCGGGCATCAAGCAAATTCGATTTAGTGTCTTGTCCACACAGTCAAGGAAGTCATCCCCGATGCTTAATTTTTGCTGTTCGTACCAATTGTATGCTTCACTAATTTCGTCACGAACTGCTGGACGAAATACTACTGCATAATCCATTATCGTCCTTTAATTGAGGCTTTAACTTCTTCCCAGGTCAGTAAATTATCTGGATTCGATTCATAGTCATTGATGCGATCATCAAGTTCCCTCTTTTGTCTTTCGGTAAGATCAGGGTAAGCTTGTTCGGCGGCAATACTATCCCAAATTGCTTGTACAATACGAATTCTCTCTTCAATGTTAAGAGAGATAATCTCATTTAAAGTTGCTGAGATATCCATGTTAACAGACTTGATTGTCAAAGAAAATAACTAATATTTTTCAAATATAGCGTATACATACCCCCACGGGGCGATCTCATTATGGCAAATTAGGTACGTGTAAATACACTGAACTATGTTAAGAAAAGTAAACATAGGTCAAACTCTGACCAATAACAAAGGACAAATGACGAATAACAGTCCTCACTAGCGAGACCCTCGCACTACTAGCATGAACCACTATTCCCTGTTCCCTACTTGATTACTCCAATCCTTCCACTACCTTCAGTTTTCACTTAAAGTAGAAGTAATAACCAACCAAACCATCATTAGCATTTCCAGGACCATGAGTTTATCCCTGAAGCAACTGACTGTTTATCTAACCTTGCTGTGCTTAGGCGGTGGTGCAGGAGTGTTGGGTAGTCGCTATCTCATGGCAGAGCAACAGGTGGCAATCTCTCCCGAAACAGTTCCGGCTGTATTGCGACCTTTAGATCCTCAGCCCTCTGGTAATAGTAGCAAAGAAAATCTCAACTTCATTGCTGAGGCAGTCAAGCAAGTCGGGCCAGCTGTGGTGAGGATTGATGCAGAGCGTCGAGTATCACAGGAGATTCCCGAAGCTTTCCAACATCCCTTCTTCCGGCGCTTCTTTGGTGATGAGAGGGAACTTCCTCGCCCACGACAACAGATTGAGCAGGGTACTGGCTCTGGATTTATTCTCAACTCCGATGGGCGTATGATTACTAATGCTCATGTGGTGTCAGGTGCTGATATTGTAGATGTTACTCTTAAGGATGGTCGTAAGTTTGAAGGTAAAGTTTTGGGTAAAGATACGGTAACAGACGTTGCCGTGGTGAAAATTGAAGCCAATGACCTGCCAACTGTACGCTTAGGTAAAGCTGAGCAGTTGACCCCAGGGGAATGGGCGATCGCGATTGGCAATCCCCTCGGTTTGGATAATACTGTTACTGTTGGTATTATCAGTGCTTTAGGACGCTCTAGTTCTCAGGTAGGTGTCCCAGACAAACGAGTTAGTTTCATTCAGACAGACGCTGCGATTAATCCTGGAAATTCTGGTGGTCCCCTGTTGAATGCTAAGGGGGAAGTGGTGGGGATTAACACTGCTATTCGTGCTAATGCTCAGGGATTGGGTTTTGCCATTCCGATTGAAACAGCAGAACGCATTGCTAATGAATTGTTTACCAAAGGTAAGGTAGAGCATCCCTACTTGGGAATTCATATGGTGAATCTGACACCAGAATTGAGAAAAGAAATCAATCAGGATGGTGGCACTAACTTCAAAGTAACCAAAGACAATGGTGTCTTAATCTTCCGTGTGATTAAAGATTCACCTGCTGCTCAGGCGGGTTTCCAAGCAGGAGATATTATTGAAAAAGTTGGTGGTAAACCTGTAAGCACTGCTGCTGAGGTACAGCAAAATGTGGAAATTAGTGAGGTAGGCACGGATTTAGAAGTTGAAGTTAGCCGCCAAGGTAAGACACAAACTATTGTGGTAAAACCAGGAGCTTTCCCAGCGGATGAGTAGACATTTCCAAAAACTCAATAAAGTTGTCCTCAAATGTGTTAAGGCAACCCTAAAAGCCTAACACCTAATCTGGTAACCGAGAGGTTATCGACAGGGCGGGTTTTGCACAAAAGTTATCCTCGAATGGGTTAAATTAACCCTAAACCCGCCCCTACAAATATGCGGATTTTATTCCCAATTTCCAAATAAATCAATTGTAACCATCGTAGGGGCGGGTAATGGGACAATCTAACCCATTTCACCCAAAATATATCATTCCAATGCTACCGGAAACGATATGACATATATAATTATGGAATAGATGTAGTGCGAGCATCTTGCTCGCGTATAGATGAATAAGGTTAAGTGTACCCTGTTCCCTGTTCCCTTGACAACGACATTTTTACCTTAACTTGTCACCAATGGGTATTAGGTGTTAGGTGTTAGGTGGTAGGTGGTAGCAAATTTCGTAGGGTGGGCAAAATCAATATCCTAGACAATTAGACTAAAAAATTACCAATTGACTGCCCACCAATCCAACTCCCTCGGGAAAATGTGGTAGGCAAGGAGAAAGAGAGATATTGGATAAACCTATGGGAATAGTTTTTCCTTACCCACCCTACGATCTGAAATCTAAAATCTAAAATCTAAAATCTAAAATCTAAAATCTAATGTCAGATGCAGGACTCCCGGAACTACTACCAAATTCTACAAGTAGCAACAGATGCCACCACTGAGGCAATTAAACAAGCCTACCATCACCTTGCTCGTCAGTATCACCCTGATTTACATCCTGATAATCCTGAAGCAGCAGAGAGATTTAAAGAAATTACCGAAGCTTATGAAGTCCTTTCTGATTCGGTGCAGCGTAGTCAATATGATCAAGGGTTTGGCAATAACAGGAGTAGGGCAAAAAAAGCTGGCATGAGTCATCAAGACTTCTATGTTCGAGCAGTGGCCAAAGCCTTAAAGATAGATTATCGAGGAGCAGTTGCAGATTACACCCAAGCTATTGAACTCAATCCTAGCTTTATTGAAGCTTACCTCAAACGGGGTGAAATACTTTATAAACTTGGAGATGCA
>JAAHGR010000656.1 GCA_010672425.1 Symploca sp. SIO2E6 | reverse complement strand
GTCTCGTCCAGCTCCGACGCCGCGTCCCAGAGCTTGCTGCTCAGCTGGCGAAGAGCCTTGGGCCACTTGTCACTGTTGCCCTCCAGCTCCTCCATCTCGTCGATGACTTTGGAGGCCTTTTCGCTGACTCGCTCCCTCTCTCTCAACGCTTCCTCCAGTCGAGACAGCGCTGCTTTCTTCTCCTGCTCCCCTCTCTGAACAACGTCGCTGAGAAGCTCATCCTGATTTCAAAGTGCAGGTGAGGACCGGTTGAATTGCCTGTACTTCCTATGGTTCCTATTTTTTGTCCTCGACTTACTCTTTCACCATTACTAACACCGACATTTGTCATATGGGTGTAACGAGTTTCTAACCCTAAGGCAGCATGTTTGACAAAGACATAATTACCATATCCTCCTCCACATCTTTTGTTGCCTTCACGACACCCAGTTTTGATAACTGAGACAACTCCATCGGCAACAGCAAAAATTGGTACTCCTCGGTTAGCGGCAATATCTACCCCATTGTGCATCCTGCCATTACGGGGTCCAAAAGGACTACTGAGGCGATCCCCTTGTGTGGGTTTAACCATACCTGTGCCAATTTGAACTGTGATTTGATCCAGGTAAAAATCAGAACTACCATCAGCACCATTTCCTTCTGCTAAAATATCACGCTGACCTCCTGTATTGAATCCGCCAGAGATGATGGCAGACCATCTGCCGTTGACCACAGGAATTGAGGTTTTGAGCCCAAAGTTGGTCCCCTTCCAGGAAGTAGATAAATTAACAGTTGTTATGCCCTCACTGGCTGTTCCTTCCACTGTAAAAGCTTCATTAACCTCAAATTCATCTCCATTTCTGGGTTGAATAATGGTCACCGATGGTGTAACTGTGTCTTCCTTTGTTTGTAAGTTTTCCTCTTTCCAGGCATCAAAATCATTTTCAGTACGCCACAGTAAATGGGGACAACTAGTACTAACAGAACCTCCCCAATCCCGTCGATGGGGTAATATTCGACTCAGGGGAACATCATACTGCTGCATCAAATACCGAATTAAGGCAATACTGGCCTTTTCCATGGCATCGGTTAAGCCTCTTCTCAGCTTGGTTGCCTCATGCTCAATCCCAATCGAACGCCTGTTATCACTGCGCCTGCCAGCGTGCCAAGCGGTATCTTCATCTTTGACCATCTGTACAATTTCACCTTGTCGGGAAATGACATAATGGGCAGAGACTTGCGAAGCAGGATTGTTGAACCAACTAATAGTACCCTCAAACGACCCATCTGTGTTGTGGAGAACGATGGTGTCAATTGTTTGTCCGGCTCTTCCTTGAGAATGGTTAGGAGATTGATCAAATTTAACCGAGGGTTTACGATATTCTTTCTCGGATTCATGATCTACTTTTAGAGGAGCAGGTTCTTGAACATCCCCTATAGCAATCCTCATGATTTGAGGTACTGGATACTGATTACCGGAAAACCACTCTTTGAGGTCGGTGATAACAACGGCAAATTGCCCCTCATCGGGGACTTTATCAACCTTATCGATGTATTGTTTTCCTTTCATCCAATAAATGGCTTGATCAGTTTCTTGAACCCAAGTTCCTTGGGGCAAGACATCCTCCGGCAAACCCAGTAATTTACGAGCTTCTGCAAATTGTTTTTGGACTTTGCCTACATATCCTTGCTTCGGGGCATAAATTTCGCCAATAAATTCGATATACTCTTCAGGAGAACTAGTATGATCTTCCCAGCCGGTGTAAGGACTTCTCGTAATAAATTTCCAGTATCCTGTGATGAAGGCTTCTAAACTGGCAAATCTGCAATAATAATCAGGACCATCATGAGCCTCATACAAAACTTTGGTGGCAAAGTTGGTCATCTCGTTGCGCCATTTCAGACCCCCAAAATTGTAATGTCTTATGGCTAGAATACTGGTTCCCCTTGCTGATTCAAGGGTCCATTGAGCTAGACTAGCGACTTTCAAACCTGAATAATCAGATTTCGGAATTCCTGAGATACCTAGGGTCTCAAAAATTGTTTCTAAGTTAGCACTTTTGTAAGCTGATACTAAATCGTCCCAAATAGTCATTTTTCCTCTCAGATTATAGATGCGACTTAGGCATGTTAAAGAAATTCCAAACTCCCTTATATCAAATTCGGTGGAATCGTTACACCTTGGTGACAATAAGGCTCCAAGGCTCCAAGGCTCCAAGGCTCCAAGGAAAAGAGCAAGTTTGCAAGGTGGAAGGATACGATAAGTGTTTAGCCGGATTTGATATTACCCTACCTCCACAACAAGCTGATTCGGTGTTAACGTAGATTCTACCAAGCGGCGGCTACACTGAATCGCCTTGACTTTCAATAGATGCGTTCTGATACTAGAAGCAAGCACCCCAGCAAAAGCAACGGGAACTGCATTTCCCAACTGCCGCATCGTCTGCGTCCAACAGTGAGGAAAAAAGTATTCATCTGGGAAAGTTTGTAACCTGGCAGCTTCCCGCACAGTGAAATAACGCACCGTTCCAAAAATACTAACAATTGCTAACACTTTCTTCCTGCTTCACTCTGGTAGTGTCGGCACTATCCAGTCCACAGGCTGACACGGTGGAACTCACCGCCTTAGCTAAATTAATCGAAGCGTTCAAATCGCGATCGCAGGTAAACCCACAATGATTACACTTGAATACTCGCTCTGACAAAGATAAAGATTCTTTCAATGTTCCACAGTTAGAACAAGTCTTAGACGATGGCATCCATCGGTCAACTACAACCAACTCCGAACCATACAACTGGCATTTGTACTCAAGTTGACGACGGAATTCGTAAAACCCCATATCAGCGATCGCTTTTGCTAGTCTGCCATTTTTCATCATGCCGCTAACATTTAAGTCTTCAATCACTACTGTGCCGTGGTTCTTAGCGAGGTAGGTAGTCAACTTGTGTAGAGCATCTTTACGGATATTAGCAATCCTTCGATGAAGTCTAGCAATCTTAACCTGTGCTTTTTTGAAGTTGGCTGAGCCTCTAACTTTGTTTCGGTTCAAGCACTGAAGTCTTGCCAGCTTTTTCTCAAGTTTTTTGTAAGGTTTGGGGCTGTCAAATACTTCGTTTGTGGACAAAGTAGCCATATGATTGATGCCAAGGTCAACCCCAACCACGTCAACACTTTTAGTAGTTTGCCTGACATCAGTCTCAATAGCAAAGCTGATCAACCAACGATCAGCTGTTCTAGAGATAGTGACAGACTTGGGCTTTACTCCTTGGGGTAGACACTCGTAGGTTTTAAGCCAACCTATTCGGGGGACTTTGATTTGGCGATTGTCAACAGTAATTGAGCCGTCTAGGGTAAAACTATCAGCGTGTCCTTTCTTCTTAAATCTAGGAGGTTTTTTGACTTTCTTGAATGCCTGTTTCCATGCAATAGATAAGTGTCGAATGGCATATTGGGGAGCGCATTTGCTTACCTCATAGTACCAAGGACATTCCGGCTTCACCATTGCCACGAGGAGCTTATGTAGGTCAATAGCAGTAGGAAATTTAAGCTTTTCTTCTGGGTGTTCCTGGTTGTGGTATAGAATGTTTTTGGTTAATGCTAGCCCCCAATTCCAGGCATGACGAGCAACTCCTGCATGTTTGGCTAAAGCTATCTCTTGCCAGAGCGAACTGATTTTTAACTCAGTCTTGAATCCTAGTATCATTTGTGAGCTTACGTGACTAGATGTTAGTAAATTGGGTGTCTGTTGTTATCCCTCCGGCTCCCGTGAACAGTTCGACGGAGTTCATTTTCTTTATCCCTCTCTAATCAACCAAAAATCGAGTGGTTTGGCGAGTTGGCGTACTCTCCTACCGAGGCTGGCAAGTGATACAATTGCCAAGATTTTTCTCGAGCAGGAAGCTACTATTAACAAAAAAGCCGCTGCACATCCAGCAGAAAAATTGTGGTTGTAACTGCATCCTCTGATAATACCACAGTATGGCTAACCATTTCCGAGATACTCGACTGACCAAAAGACTTTGGGACACTGCGCATCATCTCCAGGGGTAACTCCATCAAATTAGGTGTGTCATCCACTGCAATTCCACAGAGTTCTTGTTGAGGATTACGAATAATGAGTAAAAAATGCGGATGATTGGCTAAGGATGATATTTCACCGGAGTTTAACTGCTCATGTAAATCAAAAACCCTAATCGTATGGCGACCTAATTGGACTAAACCCATAGCTCCTAGATTACCACTAGGGGGAAAATTAATTACTTTCAGCACATCGCTCATCGGGAGGGCTAGTAAATAATCCGCAATCTTAAAAACGATAAATTTATCTACTTTGGTCATTTGTTGTTGGTTGTTGGTTGTTGGTTGTTGGTTGTTGGTTGTTGGTTGTTGGTTGTTGGTTGTTGGTTGTTGGTTGTTGGTTGTTGGTTGTTGGTTGTTGGTTGTTGGTTGTTGGTTGTTGG
>JAAHGR010000655.1 GCA_010672425.1 Symploca sp. SIO2E6 | reverse complement strand
TATCAAATCCGGTAGAATAGTTACACTTTGGTGACAATAAGGCAGAAGGCAGAAGGCAGACGGCAGAAGGGAAGGAAGAAGGTTGCAAGGTAGAAGGATACGATAAGTGTTTAGCCGGATTTGATATCAATGAGCTCAAAAAGCTTGCACCATCATAGGGGAACACCTGGTTAAATCAATAATGTTCAGGGTTTTATTTACAGGTTTTAACGCCAGCCGAAATTACCCGAAAGCCTTATGCAGCAAGCGACCTATTCTCATTACTCATTACTCATTACTCATTACTCATTACTCATTACTTATTCTCCCAAGCCCTATTTATGTACTGGTGCAAGATGTGAGTCTTAGCTTAGCCTTGTTTTCATCATTGGGTTGCGTCTAATTTTTTGAATCTGTGCAATAGACATCTGGTGAACAAGAATCTAAAACCCGGATCCTGTCTAGGTGAAAATCTAATTTATGAAAATGTCTAATTAGAAAATCAGGAGAGAGAAAATGCCCCGGAAGAAATTGACTAATGATCATTTACCAATTAAGCGCGTAAGTCTGGCTGGTAATCAACCTCCCGCTACAGGAGAGGGAATTCGCCTTGCTATCTATCAAGGACAGGGATGGGTAGGGGACAAGCAAGCAATTACGAAGAATATTAAAATTCTTGAAAATGCTGCTCAAATGGCATCTTACGAATTTCAAGCCCAACTTCTGCTTTTGCCAGAACTTTTTTTGTGTGGTTACAATATTTGTCCCAACGATGTATCCAATATTGTCCTGACAGAAGATGAGCTTATCCCTCAGATTGGGGAAATTGCACAATCTAACAATATCGCTATTGTGTGTCCCTACGCAGAAATCGATGCTGATGAACGATGCTATGATGCAATAATGCTCATTGACCGGAATGGTACAAAGTTAAGGAACTATCGCAAAACTCAGCTTTGGGGCAACGATGAAAAACGTAACTGGTGGTATCCTTACGTGGACGAGCCCGAAGATGCCTATGCTGTAAACCAAGTCAACGGTATCAACGTGGGAATGTTGAATTGCTACGAAGCTGAATTTCCTGAATTGTCTAGAATACTTGCCTTGAAAGGCGCACAACTAGTGGTGATTCCTACAGCGGCGGATGTGGCTACCCTGGAACCTAATAATTGTGGTAAATTTGACCCTAAAGGAGAATGGACAGATTGGGCTTATCCGGACGTTTCTAAGACAGCGATTCCTGGCAACGCTTACCAGAATAAGATGTTTGTGGCTTATGCTAATCATGCCCTTTTGGAGAAGCGATCAAGCGGTGAATTGAGTGCAATTTATTTAGGCAACAGTGCTATAGCTGATCCTTATGGGCAGCTTTTGGTTGCTGCGGACAATGTGGAAACCTTGTTGATTGCTGATTGTGTACCGGGTAACTATACTTGCACTCATCCAGATGGACAAAGTGACTATATTAAGGATCGCAGACCAAACCTATACCATCAGCTCACTTCGATGAAGGTTACGTTACCAGACGGTTCTATCTATGATTATCCTGAAGATCCTAACCAAGGTTACGATATAGGTAATCAGCTTATGTAAACCGGATTTGGTATTACAGCGCTTTTTGTGTAATGAAGTACACTTTTCCGGAAGTCCCCCTTATTAAGGGGGATTTAGGGGGATCAAGACTGTACCGCATAGCAGAGCAAACTGCTGTATACTTTTAGATTCTTAGTGCAGGAGAGGGAGATTCCTTAGGAATCTCCCTCTTCTTCAGGCATACCAATGCTAGCGATGGCTGGGTTGAGGATCGAAACCCAGCCTAAAAGGTGACTTCCTCTAGCACAAGCAACCTGTCCGTCTCGCAATCGGCGCTTTTTTAGATTTAAGCCTCAATAACCGGGCTTTTGCTAATGATGCGATTGCAGAAGCTTCTGCTGCTGTAGTTGATTCTATTTCATGATCTTTTGCTACTTCAATCAAGTCCCCGATAACTTCTGCCATGTCCCACAAGAGGGCTCTGAGCTTTTCCCGAGTAACCACCTGTTGCACTACAACTCGCAACACCTCTGTCCCTGAATCAGAGTTTTCATCAGGAGAATTAACAGAAAGCGTATAGCTTGGAACCATCCAGCCCTTTTCTGCGAGCTTGTCTGACACATCGGTCAAATCCCAGGATTCAGGAGGAGTATCAGCCCAAGTCAAGGCGATAATCGGTAAATCAACCTTGTTTTCGTCAGGTGCTGAGGAATCTTCCACATCATAATTACTGATGTTTTTAAGATAGTCACTTAATTTCTTTTCCTCAACCACGGTAGTTTCTGTTAATTGATCCAGAAACCACTTAGTATTGTCGAGACATTTTTTGATGATGGCTTGATAGCCGTCCCGACCAAATCGGAGGAAGTTGTAGTACTGCATCACAATCATAGCAGAACCACGGGAGAAGTTCACGGTATAGTTTTCAAAGCTTCCTCCCAAATAGGGGATTTCGTAAATCAAAGCTGGATCAACTACTTTAGAATCCCTAAAGATTACACTTCCCATCCCCGTAAAGGTCATGCCAAACTTATGGTTGGAGAGGTTGATAGAAAGTACCCGCTCGGTCTCCCGAAAACAAAACGGTATTGGCATCGGTGCGTCGTATTTTTCACGCTTAGGGGAAAACACCAGCGCAAAACCATTAGCTGTGTCTACATGTATTGGGATATCGATCAAATCAGGAATTCTCTGTGGGGGTTGTTTTTGTTGAGGATAGAGTAGTTTGTACTCCTCCTTATACTTTTCCTTAAATGTACCCTGTTGAGTGTACTTCTCGTTTTGCTCTTTACAAAAATCATCCACCGCCTTATCTATAGCGGGCACGTTGTCGCTGTTTCCAGTAAAGGTAGTGCCGACACATGTGCCAACTGTCATGACTAATTCACCGATTACTCGATTGTGTGGGTCATTTTTTCCGTAGAAGATCGTGTCTCGGAGTTTTTTGGCGTAGTCTTTGTTAATTGACGAAGTATCATTAATTGGAGTTTCGAGAATTCCCTTAATGATGTCGCCATTATGAATCGCATAAGGTGCATCGGACTGCGGCACATACAGGGGAACGACATCATAGTAGCGACAGAATTTATCCCAACAAGCATGAACGTGAGCGCTCATCAATATTACAGGGCGATCGCGGGGATCGGCCTTAATCTGGTTTGTTGCATTAGTATTTATCTGTGTCTCATACTTTAGAAGCACCCGGTGTTTGAGGTTCCAGATAAATTTATGGGAAATGAGTCCCAACATTATTGCCTCTGATGAGCCGATGGTCGCAGTACCGTAAAAGTTTTGTCTAGCCTCCTCGTGTGGGTCGCTCGGATCGTCCTCATCAAAAGTAGTACCGAGTTCCCTCGCGATCATTCGGATGGAGCGCTTTTCCGTCAAAATGGTGCCCGGATATTCTGTATAGTCAATGAAATTTTTCTTAATGCTATCGCTGATGACCTTTATTCCCCAAGGGTCGGTATAGGCTTCGTTACAAAAGGTCGCCAGGTTGAGTCCGGGTTTCATATCCATCAGGAGTTCATTTTTTATTACCTGATAGACGGAGTCTGCGGGAAGTGGGGTATCAAGCAACTTCGATTTAGAGAGATTAATCTCCTCGATCCCATCTGGCGCTCCCCCTGCAACTTCATCCCGACCATATACTGGGGTTATGGGCTGATCATCGTATTCTATTTGGCCTGTCATTTGTTCCTTCCTGATGGTTAATTGGTTAATGGGAATGTCGATATGCTATGGAAATGAAACTGATTTGCAAGCCAAATCATCCTTCCATATCCTCATTAGTCTTCGCCTGGTCACTTAGCATCGTAGGTATGTTGCTTTCCATAGGGAAAAGGCACTTTCTCCGTCTTCGTGAGAACCGTGTAAATTTCTGGCCGTCGGTTGATTAGATAATTGACACCAGTATCATTGTTACCAGGGTCAGGGTTTTGAGGGTTGATAACATCTTTTTTCAAACAGTCGGCGATTAGGAGGCAATCCTCGTTGTTAGCAACGGCAGTGACCATTGCCTTGCCGTAGGAATTGCAGATAATGCTGTTACCGTCATAGCTTAAGATTTGTTGTTCGTTTGTTCCATCGGTACTATATTCCCAGCCAGCGCGGTTGCTGTAGCTGCAAAAATTGAGATTAGCCTGGGCAGCTGCGGGAATATGATATTGAGAAATATTGGGGTAATTCAGATAAATCTGAGCTTTGGGGTTGTCTTTAACCGGCAAACTTAGGGGAGCAGCCGTGGGAAACACTGTTAGTAGCGATCCGTTGAGAGCAAAGCATCGAGCCATTTCGGGGAACTCAGCGTCATAACAAATACCGATGCCTACTGGAAATCCATTAAGGAGATGAACCCTAAAGGGATTCTTGTAATTTTGATAATTGTTATCTGTTGCCTCCTCTAGCGGCGGATATTGGGGAATGCTAAACCAATAACA
>JAAHGR010000654.1 GCA_010672425.1 Symploca sp. SIO2E6 | reverse complement strand
GCAGGGACTACCTCCGATTGCAGAGCGTACTACTACAGAATCAGCCATGACACCAAGCGATCGCACTGTGGTTGTGATTCGAGGGTAACTGCTTACAGGCGCACACATTTTCTCATTGTAAAAGTATACCATAAAACAGAGGTCGGGGATCTTGAGCGTAGAAAAGCTTATCCGTTGTGCTTCTCTTCCAATTTTTGAATGTGTCCTTGGATAGCTGCTTCCATAATGGCGATATTTTCAGGGGTGTCTGGGACAGGGTACAAATCCGTATCATCAGAAGTGACTTCGAGGCGATCGGCAAGTTTGTAAAATGCTTCGTCGTCAGTTCGGTGTGACAACAGGTAGCTTCGCAGTTGAGCGATGCTCATGGTATCAAAGTCTGGTTTCATTTAAATCTCCACTTACCATCACGGTAAATCACAACTTGTAGCTCTTCACCCGCAAAGATGTAGACAATTCCTGTACGTTCATCAAAACGTATAAGCTCTATAGAACAGTAAAAGTTCGTCAGATATTGACAAACTCTAATACAACATTTTCCTTGTTCGCCTGTCGGTAAAATTAACTTATCCTCGAAACAGCAATACTTCAATTCTAGCGCTAAAACCGTTAAAAATAACTTCAAAATCTCAATACCTAACACCTAACACCTAACACCTAACATGCTCCCACAGCTTCAATCGCTGCTTCCAAAGCGATCGCAATATGAGTCCAATGAGTTCCCCCTTGACAAAAAACAATGTATGGTTCTCGCAGAGGCCCATCTGCGGAAAATTCGGAAGTACTGCCATCAATAAATGTACCCCCTGCCATGACTAATTGACTCTCATAACCAGGCATGGCTGCTGGCACTGGATTAAGATAGGAACCAACCGGGGAATGTTGCTGAATCGCTTGACAAAAGGCAATTAATTTCTCTGGTGAACCCAGCTGAATTCCTTGAATCACATCTCTACGAGGGGTTATTGGTAGAGGATTAACAGGGTAACCCAATTCCTGGAAAACATAGGCAGTTAAGTGATTACCCTTGAGCGCTTCTCCTACCATTTGGGGAGCTAAGAATAATCCTTGGAAGAGTAATCTATTTTGTTCAAAGGTAGCACCACCACTGCTACCAATTCCCGGAGCCGTCAAACGACAGGTAGCAGCTTCAACTAAATCAGCTTTTCCGGCAACATAGCCGCCAGCGGTAACAATTGTACCTCCAGGATTTTTAATCAAAGAACCAGCAATCAAGTCAGCACCAACCGCGGTCGGTTCTCGATCTTCGACAAACTCACCATAACAGTTATCAACAAAACAAATAGTATCGGGATTTTGTTGTTTAACTAGATGAATGATTTTTTCAATCTCAGCAAGGGAAAGACTGGGACGCCAGGAATAGCCACAGGAACGCTGGATGAGTACCAACCGAGTTGCATTGTTGATAGCTTGTCCTAAGGCTTGCCAATCTAAAGTTAATTCTTTAGTTAGAGGTAATTGACGGTAATTAATGCCAAACTCCTGTAAGGAGCCCTGACCACTACCTCGTAAACCAATTACCTCTTCCAAGGTATCATAAGGGGCACCAGCGATCGCTAGCATCTCATCACCGGGACGCAGGACACCAAATAAGCAGCAAGCGATCGCATGGGTTCCCGAAACAAACTGTACCCGCACAGCGGCAGCTTGGGCGTCCATGACATCAGCAAACACCTGATCCAAAGTTTGGCGACCTAGATCATCATGACCATAGCCAGTGACACCAGCAAAGTGATGAGCACCCACGCGATAACGTCGTAAGGCATCCAGCACCTTGTTGAGATTTTCCTTAACTGCTAGGTCAATATCATAAAAAAGCGGCAACAGTTTCTTTTCTGCCGCTTTTAGCTGTTGAGAGCTGTTCATTCAAACCCACATCCGGCACTTCATAATGCACTATGCTTGTATAGTACAACTAAATTTTATCGGGAAACGAGCACTCTACTTGAATTTTCAGGTTGCTCTCAGCAGTACCTTTGGTAACATAAGGAATGCCAGCCTCACCACCGAGCTTGATACCGAACTCTAGGGTTGCTTTGTCTACATTAGCGATCGCGACTTTACTAAAAGCATTCAATGTATATATAGTATAAGCCCGAATCGTCCCCTGACTCTGGAATCGGCGAGGAAAATTACTCCACACTTTACCAGGTCTTCCTCACAGTGAGATTGTCAATTTTAGTTTTCATCCTAATGGGAAGATCATTGCTTCAGTCAGTGATGATAGAACCATCTAAAGCTGGAGTTTAGTTCCCGATTCCCAATTCCCAATTCCCAATTCCCAATTCCCGATTCCCAATTCCCCATTCCCCATTCTCAATTCCCCTGAACAACCTGCTTAATTGTCGTAAGCTTCTCCAAACTAATCATGCCTCGACGATATCCTTTCTGGTTAGACATGCCCAGGAAAACCGAGTCTCCCCATTTAGGGTTACGTGAAAACCTGGGTGAGGAGTTAATGTAGACTGAGGCACTATCGATACCTAAGGCAAATTCCCGGCTTTCCCGGTAAGACTCTGTAACCAAGCAGTCGGCATGACCACTACTGTATTGGTTCATCCAAGCCAATGCTGATTCTAGATGATCTACTTCCTTAAAAGCAATTATCTTACCAAGATAAGGTTGACTCCACTCAGATTCTGCTGCCAAGGTCAACTGCTGGGGAAATTCAGCCACGAGTTTGGCATCACCTCTGAGTTGAAAGCCTTTTTGCTTGAGACTTTGCCACAGACTCTGCCAAGCCGAGGGGTTAGCATCACGATTAATCAGAATCTTTTCGATCGCATTTACTGGGTCTGGCTCACTAGCTTGACTGTCTAGGACTACCCATTCTACCATGTCTAGTTTACCAGTAGCAGACCAGTAAAGGTAACAGTTACCCATAGCAGACCTCAAAACCGGTACAGTTGCTTGCCGCATCACTTGTTCTAATAGGGTTGGTCGTCCATAAGGAATCACCAAATCTAGATATCGGTTTTGAGTGATTAAGTCTCGAATGGAGGCCCCCTGTTCCGAGGGTAAGATTTCTACACATCCAGGGGGTAAACCGATCTCTTCCAAGGCTGCTTTTAATGCCTGAGCAATCACGAGGTTGGAGTTGCTAGCTTCACTCCCTCCTCGGAGAATCAGACTATTACCCGTTTTGAGGCAAAAGCCTGCCGCAATAGCACCTAATTCAGGAAATGCTTCATAGATTAGTGCAATTACCCCCAAAGGCATGAGTTGACAGTAAGTTTGAGCGTAGTCGAGTTGATAGGAAGCATTCATCACTCGCCGGATGGGATCAGATAACTCTCCTAGCCTTTGCAAGATACCGATGGATCTTTGGAGCCTCTCTGGTGTTAGTTTGAGCCAATCCAAAATTAATTCTGGTACTGCCATTTCTCGACTAGTTTCTAAGTCGAGGGTATTGGCTTCCAAAATATCATCAAAGGAATCCTTCAGCGCTTGAGCCATGGCTTGGACGCCGCGAGAACGTTCTATTCCTTTAGTTTTCGCCAACACCAAGGAAGCCGAGTGAGCTTGGGCAACTGCTTCAGTAGGTTTGGGGGAAAAATCATAGACTTCCATTGCTATTTTCTGTTGACATACTCCCGACGCTGACAGCTAGGAGATACAGCATGGGCTTCTCTTGCAGAGCCTTACCTAGTTAAGCGTTAAAGCTAACGTTGGTAAGTTAGCCAAAACATGAATGCTAGGATTAAGGTCAACAACACTGCCGACAACGCCCAGAAAATAATGTTGTTTTTGTAGTGCATTGTTAGTGGTAGCAAGACAAACAACAGTACTAAGACAATTAATATAGCTACTGGTAAGTAGTTGCTCCCAATACTAGCATTGGCTGTACTCCAGCGATTTCCTGTCCAACGCCAAGCTTTTCTATAAGGATAAGTTGTGGACAATTGCTCAATCATATACCCATTTTCTTCAAGCACAAAGATTTGCTGACAGCGATTGCAGCCAAAGGCTTCTGTCAGCGTAATCGGAACCAAACATCCCCGACGTCTACAAGGGCAGGGATATTCCTCATTTAAGTAAATCTTGTGAGTTTTTCGAGATGCCACAAGCGCTATTCACAATCCAAATACTTTTGCCTGAGCGATGCAGAGCAAGTGCCCATCTTCGCCATTTTAGCGCTTTCGTTAGAAGTTGACCAAGAGACATCTCGATAAAAGAAGCTGAAACCCTTATGGTACTTAGGGTCTGCTAAATAAGTAATGAGTAATGAGCATCTTTAGGGACATCCGCCCCAAAAAGAAAACGAGAAACAAGTCAACTTCCCTTAGAGCCTTCTGCCCTCTGCCCTGGAGCCTTCTGCCTTTTTTCTCAAGAGCTCCCAAGGAGCGCTTCGCGCCCCCAATTGAACAGGAGAAACACTATTTCCCGCATCCTTCCTCCTCTCGGAGCCTTAAGCTTGTGTTGATTCAATTCTTTAATCCAAAATCTAA
>JAAHGR010000653.1 GCA_010672425.1 Symploca sp. SIO2E6 | reverse complement strand
TCAGGTGCTGTGGGAAACTCAAGGGACAGATTTGGAAAAGGGATTCAAAATTATCTCCACCGGTTCTTTTGACGATTTTTCCATCAGCTATAAAGTGATGTTTATGGCTAAAGACTTCATGAGCACCTATCAAGCTAGCAACGATTTCAAAACCCGCCTCTATTACGCAGCTCAACGTCGGGGTCTTAGCCTCTCACCCTATCCCACTAATCATATCTATCATGCCCATCTTAGTGAGCCAAAGTTAGAACACAGTCACGAGGAAATTGCTCAGTCTTTTCAGTCCCTCCCTTACTTTACTTCTCTGAGCCTCGAAGTGATTGACCGATTAGCCCTAGACTCGATCATGGAATACTATGGTAAAGGAGAACAGATTATTCAGGAAGGAGAATTTGTCAGGGGACTCTATATTATTCAACATGGTCATGCTCAACTGACCATTAAAGATCTTAACGGCAATGAACAAGAAGTGGCTCAGATTGCTAACGGTGACTTTTTTGGGGAATCGGTATTTATGTCTGATAAACCTAGTACCCTATCCATCAGTGCCCTTGATGATCTCAAAGTTATCAGGATCGAAGCGGATACAGCGGCTAATTTACTAGTTGATAATCGTCGCTTTGCTAAACAGATAGATGAGTCTCTAGATGAACGGCGAGCAGCCATACAAAGGATTCGAGGGATAGAGGAAGTTAATAATTTAACCGACAACAGCTATCCCAGTAGTCATTCTATTTTAGGGCAATTTAAGGGAAAATAGCTCCCCGACTTCTTCTTCCAGAATGCCTGATTTCGTTACCTTCTTTAAAAGAGCCCCTACACAATAAAAACCTGATCTACAGTCAGCGCTAAGTTAGGAAAGGTGGGTGAGAGTAGGCAATCACCTGCTCTAAATTTCTGCAACTCGTATTCCCCATCCACCAATTGACAAACTGTTAAAGTCGGTTGCTTGGGATTGCCAATGAAGCGTCGTCCACCCAATGCAGCATAATCCACAATCCAATATTCTTGGATGCCCAAAGCTTCGTACTCTCCCAGCTTAGTCAAGTAATCATCTCGCCAATTAGTGGAAACAACTTCCACAATTAGCTTAATCGATTTCCCTAGAGTAATGATAGAGCCACTTTCCCAATTCGGTTCATCAATCAATGCCGGTTCATCCAGGATAATGACATCCGGTTCATATCCAGAATTACCATCCAGAGAACGGACAATGCACTCTTTAGGGATAAAATAGGGCAAGTTCGCCTGACGAATGGTAGTGCCTAGATTGTAAGCTAACTCCCCTGACAATTTTGAATGCTTACCTCTCGGTTTTGACATCTCAACAATTACCCCACGGTGTAACTCATAGCGATATGGAGAGGTTTCTGGTAGCCATGCCACAAACTCGTCAAACGTAATTGGCGTTTGTAATGCTTGGATCATTAAGAGCGAAAAATTGGGAATCAATGCAATATTATCATGGGGAGAGGGTTTAATCCCAATTAGCGCCAGTTGGTGCTGAAGGTAATTGCTTTCTCCCCAAAATATTTTATCGGTTGTAATTATTATGATTTTTGGTTATTATCTTAATACTGGAGTAGGTGTGCGCCTGTCATTATGTAGGGTCTGCTGTAGGTTCCTAGGACTATGAACCACAAAGGCACAAAGAGCACAAAGAGGATAGACTGATGATTGAACAGATATGCTATCGTTTTTTACGATTACATACGATGGCAGTTAGAGTTATGAGAGCCACACTGTATAGATCCCCGACTTCTTTTTCCGGAATACTTGAGTTAATGACCTTCTTCAATTAAGAAGTCGGGGATCTTGAGGACTCAGCGAAATCGCAGTAATGAGTTGTTCTTATCGAATTTGACGATAACTTTGAGCCTATACCAACCCAAACGATAACTATGGGATTAGTTGTGTTAACCGGGGGGATGCCGACAGGGCGGGTATGAAAAGGAATATTTGGGTCAAATGGTGTAAATGATCACGCTTACCCGCCAAGAGTTTAAACTCTTGGCTAATAGCTCAAGTCCGTTAAAACGGACTGAAAATAGATAATTTTGTCCATAATCTTACATTAAATCAGTAATAACGTAAGTTGTTAGTTACAAGCATTAAGTGTTGAGATCCCCCCTAACCCCCCTTAATAAGGGGGGGACCGGATTTAAAGTCCCCTGTGGAACCAAAAGCGTTCGCAAAGCGTTCTCCTTTCGGAGTAGCATCCTCTGGCTTCCCCCTTATTAAGGGGGACGGGAGGGGGATCCAATACCAAATCCGGGTTAACCACCCCCGTTTTGATAAAACCGCGAAACTTGCTCTGAGACGTTGCATGCAACGTCTCTACAGGGTGGGATATAACGGGGGTATCTGTGCCGGATTTGGTATAACAAGATTAAGCGATTATAACTAGCAACTTGGGTTAATAAGTAGGTTGGGTGAAGCTTTCTTCGTAACCCAACACAAAGCTTACCGGTTTAGGTTAATACGTGTTTTGCACTCAGGTTTAGCTAAGACGCAAGCAAGATGCTCGCAAAGCGATCGCTTTCTCCTTAAAATATTTTATTGGTTGCAATTTTTGCTATTTTTTGCTATTATCTGAATAATGGAATAGGTGTGCGCCTGTAGTATCTGAATTAAGCACAATACTCATTACTCATTACTTCCACAAGAGATCCTCGTAGGGTGGGCAAGGGGAAATCTTACCGATCAATTATCCCCCTTTGCCCAGCTATTGGGGCGTATGCAATACGCCCCTACGGTCAATTTAATCAAAGTGCAAATGAGATCAAGCAAATATTCTTTTCTCGATAACCTACTATTATTTTAATAATGGAATAAGTGTGCGCCTGTAGTATCTGAATTAAGACAATACTCATTACTCATTACTTCAATAAGAGTTGCCTTAATTTCCTGGGCAGCAATATTTTCAGGAAACACTCGCAACAAATCTTTCAAATCTCGAATAGCGTCTCTAATCTGGAATTGGGAAGCACCCTGCTGGAGTGCAGCTTGATATAACTCTTGAGCCGTTGATAGCTTACCTGCAAGCAGGTGATAGAGGGCTAAATTAAATGTATTTTGGCAATCATCAGGCTTTTTGGAATGTTTATTTTGGGCGATTTGAATGGCGTTATTTAAATCAGCTTTGGCAGAATCTGTCTGGTGGAGGATGAGGTAAGTAAAACCACGAAGGTATAAACACCAATCCAATTTGGGGTTAAGTTCAATAACACGATTGAGGTCTTGCAGTGCTTCTTCATAGTGTTCCATCAACATGTAGGTCATGCCACGGTTTGCGATCGCCCAATCGTATTTGGGATCAAGTTCAATAGCACGATTGAAGTCTTGCAGCGCTTCTTCATAGTGTTCCATCAACCTGTAGGTCTCGCCACGGTTTGCGATCGCCCAATTGTATTTGGGATTAAGTTCAATAGCACTGTTAAAGTCTTGTAGCGCTTCTTCATAAAGTTCCATCAACCTGTAGGTAGCACCACGCCTTGCGAGCACCTGGTCATTTCTGGGATTAAGTTCAATAGCACTGTTAAAGTCTTGTAGCACTTCTTCATAATGTTCCATCAACCTGTAGGTAACGCCACGCTCTGCGATCGCCCAATCAGATTTAGGATTAAGTTCAATAGCACGGTTGAGGACTTGCAGTGCTTCTTCATAACGTTCCATCAATCTGTAGGTCTGGCAAAGGTTTTCAATCGCCCAATCGTACTTGGGATTAAATTCAATAGCACAGTTAAAGTCTTGTAGCGCTTCTTCATAGAGTTCCATCAACCTGTAGGTCTGGCCACGTCCTGCAATCGCCTCATGAGATCTGGGATTAATTTGAATAGCACGGTTGAAGTCTTGCAGCGCTTCTTCGTAGCGTTTCATTGCCCTATAAGTCCTGCCACGTTCTGCGATCACCTCAAAATATTTTGGCTCAAGTTTGATTGCACGGTTGAATTGTTGTAGTGCCTTATCATATTGCTCCATTGAACCATAGCTTCTACCACAACGGAAGAAAACTTGAGGACTAATTAGGTCTGGGTTGCTATCGATCCTACTTTGAGCAAGAAACTGCCTTAATAGGTCATGTATAAAGCGATAACTATTACCAGTGTGCTGGAGTAATAGTCGTTCTGTTGCATAGTTGAGAAAGCGAACATCCTTCCAGGGAATTGAGGATGTTGTGTTAATTCGCTCAATCACAAAATCAGTTTCTGAGTCTTGCAGCAGCTGTAATGCCAAAATTTCTAGCCACTCACGAATCTGTTCCTGACTAGGAAGCTTTTGATTCCTGTAGGCATAACTTGGCCTATCCTGATTTAGCATCTGCCGAATATAGGCATCTAAGAGTAAATTTAGCCTATCTCCTGCTGAAGTTGCCTGCTGCCACTGGGTTAGCTTTAACTCCTGATAAGCAATTATCGCCATCGACAATAATAATGGTCTGCGAATCAATGCCAGCAAATTCTCATCTGC
>JAAHGR010000652.1 GCA_010672425.1 Symploca sp. SIO2E6 | reverse complement strand
TCATCAAACCCGTTGCCAACTTGCCTGCCGCAAAGCTAAAGAAGATTACTTTTCCAACGAACAACTCTACCGCCATCCCAATCCTTTGCTCGGGGTTTTGAGTCAATTAATGAACAGATTTATTTTGTTCCCCAAGTTAACCAAGAGGTGATGGAGGAGATTTTAAACCAGCCTTTGGCAGCACTAGGGGGTAAAAGTTGGATTGGCTCTTTTCGGGAAGCAGTGATGGCAGGTAAGAAAACCCTAGAGCAAGAGGGTATTATCCCTAAGGTAATACTAATGACTGGTGGAGCATCTCGAATGCAGTTTACCCGTCAAATTTGTGAGCAAATCTTCCCGGAACCAGTATCTCAAGTTCGTCCTGATTCAGAACCGGAACGATGCATTGCCTTGGGTTTAGCCAGGGTAGGAAGATGGGATTTACGAGCAGCGGCCTTTAAAGCCGAAATTAATCAACACTTCGACTCCAGTAAGCTCAAAGAACTGATTTCCCAGCATATTCCTGAGTTAATTGAACTACTAACTAAACCTTTATCCGAAGGTTTAATTGAGAATATTGTTAAACCTAATTTACAAGACTGGCGCCAGAACAAAGTAAGGACTTTAGCCGACTTAGAAAACCGCATGAAGCATCAGGCAGAAGCCTGGATTACCAGTGAAGGAGTACGACAGATTATCAAAAATCAATCAGTTACTTGGTTTAATCGTAAAATTCAACCGGATTTAGCGGCGGAAACAGACCCCATTTGTCAAAGGTTTCAGATACCCAGAAGTAGTTTAAGGTTTGAAGAAGGGATTAACCCAGCAGTAGTTAATCCAGAATTATCGATTGGAGATACGATCCTGGCGGATACAGTAGCATTTATTCTCAATGTGGTGATCGGTGGAGGTACAATCGGTAGTCTAATTGCCTTGGTTCTCACAGGTCACTTTACTTGGCCTATTGTCCTAGTTTATGGTGTCTCCTTGGTAGCAGCAGGAGTAGAAATAACTCGTTCTAAAACCCAAGAGACAATCAAATCTAAGTTAGATATACCTGGTTGGAGTCGTTCTTTTTTGTTAAGCGACAACAAGCTAGACTCAATTTGTGAGCAAATGAATCCGGAGTTAGAGAAGGTGTTTCGGGAGCAATTGACAGATAATCATGAAGCTTTTGATGAGCTCAATGAGAGAATTGGCCAGGAGTTGAAGCAGGCGCTTAATGATAAGGCTCAAGAGGCGGTGATTTTGATTCAGTAGGGTTGGGGAGTTATGAGTTATATCATGTCCGGTTGAATACTTACACTTTGGTGGAAACGAGGCTCCGAGGCAGGAGGCTCCGAGGCAGGAGGGAAGAAAGAAGGTTGCAAGGTCGAAGGGAATTATAATTAATTATCCGGACTTGATATTATGAGTTATGAGTGATACCAAATCCGGTATACATAAACACGCTATATCCCACCCTGTAGAGACGTTGCATGCAACGTCTCTACAGGGTTTCGCGAAGGAGATTTTAGTTTAATTCTTCAATCTAAAATCTAAAATCTATCTTTTCAGGCGCTCATCACTCATTGTTAGAGTAAACAATAGTGATAGTGAGATTGTAAAAGTGAGCAACTGGTTTACAGTCTGAGTAAGTCGGTTCAAATTGTAGTTTTTGGATAATTTCCCCTGCCAACTTGCTGTGGGATTCTGGAGTAGCAGAGATAAATTCTCCTTGGCCATTACTATTAACAATCAGTGACACTTCCAAGTTTAAAGTCTCGTTGAGGTCAGAATCCAACTTCAATCCATGATCCTCAGAATTCAACTGTTCGTATCCAGGCTTAAGTTTAGCTAGCTGTGTAGATAACTTAGGGGGATCAGAATTACATTCAATAGGTCGATCTGGCGCATTCTGATTAGGAAAGCGAGGCTGAGATAATACTACCGAAAAACTGCTCCCTTGGGGAGGGCTAGGAGGCGGTTGCGATGTTGATGGGGATGTTGATGATGTTGATGGGGATGTTGATGGGGATGTTGATGATGTTGATGGGGATGTTGATGGGGTTGATGGGGATGTTGATGGGGTTGATGGGGATGTTGATGGGGTTGATGGGGATGTTGATGGGGTTGATGGGGATGTTGATGGCGTTGATGGTGTTGATGGGGTTGATGGGGATGGTGATGGCGTTGATGGTGTTGATGGGGTTGATGGGGATGGTGGTGGCATTGATGGGGATGGTGGTGGCATTGATGGGGATGGTGATGGCGTTGATGGGGATGGTGATGGCGTTGATGGGGATGGTGATGGCGTTGATGGGGATGGTGATGGCGTTGGCGTTGTTGTTGGTGTTGGTGTTGGCGTTGGTGTTGGCGTTGTTGTTGGTGTTGGTTTTGGTGTTGGCGTTGGCGTTGGTGTTGGTGTTGGTGTTGGCGATGGTGGTGGTGATGGTGGTGGCGATGGCGATGACGATGGTGATGGCGATGATGATGGCGATGGCGATGGTGATGGTGATGATGATTGGGTGTTTCCAGCAGGTGCTACAGTTTGAGTCGATTGAGCGCTTAAAGCCTCTTCTGGAGCAAGGACAATGAAATCGATAGGAACAGGAATAGTAGAAGTAGCAGCATAACTAGACTGCAAACCCTGAAGAGGTCCGCTCAGCATGAAGCGCAGTGTGGCAAAAACAAATACATGAGAGAAAACAGAACCGGCAATAACCTTAACCCAGATCTTAGGCGGATCGGAGTGACGCCACTCAGGCATCTGAGGGTCAGCTGTTGGTGTTAAATTGGGTGGTGCCATTTCAGTAATCCTAGAAACCCGGTTTCTCGTGGGGACAACAACTCTCATATCAGCATTTTACCCAAAAGTTACCCGGTTTCTGAATCGGTGCTCTAGCGAGCAAGATGCAAAGTACTACATACAATTCTCGTGGAACAGGCTTCTAGCCTGTCTCGCCACTGCCGTAGGCGCGATCGCTTTCCCTTTCAAAATTGGTTGTAATTTTCAGGATTTTTTGTTATTATTGAATAATGGAATAGGTGTGCGCCTGTAAGGTATGAATTCCTATTACTGACTTCAAGAGATACATTTAGCCCTAGGAAACAAGAAAGGGAACAACTATTATCCCAATACCGAGATATCCAAACAAAAATCCGCACTACCAGTCCCCGTTATGCTGCTCTGACTCAACCTGAACCTCTAACTCTCGCAGAAATTCAGCAGCAGGTTCTAGATGAAGATACCTTATTATTACAGTATTCCCTAGGAAGGGAGCGTAGCTATTTGTGGGCAGTTGGTAAAACCAGCATTAATAGTTATGAACTACCTCCAAGAGGAGAAATCGAAACCGCTGCTAAGCAGTTTTATCAATTACTCAAAACTCCAGGATTTCAACTAGAACTCAGATCTTGCACTAATCCCGATAATCCACCAGGAGTTAAAACTCCTGGCTCACAGCTAAAGTCGTCTAAAGACGACTGGAAAAGGGTTTCATACCAAATCCAGTCAATTATCCCCGTTTTGAGACAACTGCGACAACCCTGTAGAGACGTTGCATGCAACGTCTCTACAGGATTGGTTGAGAATCCTACAGGATGTGAGGAAGATACCAGAGGCACTATTGGGGTAGAAAATGTCCAAGCAAACAAAAGCGTCAGTCAACTAAGCGAAATACTCCTAACACCTGTAGTAGAACAATTGGGAAACAAACGGCTACTGATTGTTGGCGATGGTGCTTTGCAATATGTCCCCTTCTCTGCCCTACCCCTACCAGGAATCTCCGGTGAGGATGTAGTACCTCTGTTAGCCAATAACGAAATAGTCAACTTACCCTCTGCCACCACCTTAGGGATTATCCGACAGGAACAAGCAACTAGGAAAACTGCACCTAAAACTATAGCTATTCTTGCAGATCCCGTCTTTAGCTCCAATGATGAACGGGTAAAATCCAGTAAACAACCGATTGATAGTAGTCTACAACAGCAGCTACTCGATCGCTCTGCCAGAGAAGCCGATATCGGTGTTTGGCAGAGGCTACCAGGAACCCGCACTGAAGCGGAAGCCATTATGGCATTAGTGCCAGATTCAGAACGAGTGCATGGTTTTGACTTTGCTGCCAATCGGGAGATGATCACTAATCCTGAGCTAAGTAATTATCGCATCATCCATCTTGCCACCCACGGTTTACTCAACAGTACCAATCCTGAGCTATCAGGAGTCGTACTTTCCCTATTCGATGAACAAGGCGACTCCCAAAATGGCTTTCTACGGCTCCATGATGTCTTCAACCTTAACCTGCCAGCTGAACTGGTAGTGCTGAGTGCCTGTCAAACGGGATTAGGGCAGGAGGTAAAAGGAGAAGGACTAGTGGGGTTGACAAGAGGTTTCATGTATGCAGGTTCCCCACGAGTTTTGGTAAGTCTGTGGAATGTTAGTGATGCTGCTACAGCCGAGATGATGAAGCGATTTTACCGCAATATGTTGGAGGAAGGTTTGTCAGCAACAGCAGCTTTGAGA
>JAAHGR010000651.1 GCA_010672425.1 Symploca sp. SIO2E6 | reverse complement strand
TGTGGAGTCGGCGTTATTGCTGCTGGAGTGTGGTTTGAGCATTACATCAAATCTGGGAGAGTTAATAGCTGAGGTGCTGACTTGTAAGTGGGGTATTGGGAATTGGGAATTGGGAATTGGGAATTGGTGAATTGGGAATTGGGAATTGGGAATTGGTGAATTGGGAATTGGGAATTGGGAATTGGGAATTGGGAATTTGGGATTGGAAATTGGGAATTGGGAATTGGAAATTGGGAATTGGGAATTAGGAATTGGTGAATTGGCTGTACCTTACGGATACGATAATTGCTATTAGCTGTCAGCTTTTTTGAGCTGATAGCTCAATCTTAACATATCTGCCTTCGCAATAAATAAACTCTTTCAGATGTGAGATGGCTCACCGCTTGAGGAGAATGGGTGGAGATGATAAATTGACAATAGGGAAAGGTATCTGTTAGGGAAGAAATGATACTGCGTTGCCAGGAAGAATGCAAGTGTAATTCGATTTCATCAATCAGGACAACACCGCTACCGCAAAGGGGATTTTCTAGGCTAGGATTGGCGATCGCTAATCGTCTGGCAATATCTCCAACCATGGCTAGTAAACATTTTTCCCCATCAGAAAGTTGGTCGATAATCAGTTCCTCTCCTGCTTTAGTAACGGTCATGCGTAGAGGCGATCGACGGACTCGTAAATTATCGAATCCTGGTAGGAATTGAGCGATCGCTTTTCTCACCGCTTCTAGCTTGTGATCGCGATAGTCAGCATCATCGCGTCGTTGTTCATTTTCTAGCTCTTCCATTGTTCTAAACCATCGGAAGAAGTCTTGAAATTGAATAGATTTGGTGAGGGAATCTTCATAAATATAAAGTTGTTCAAACTGATTATCTAAAAGTTCTAAGCAAATATTAGAGACTCCTCGATTCACTGGATAGTAAATAATAATAGGAATGTCAATTAACTGCTCCTTTTGCAGAAGTCTTTGACGTAAATTATCGGTAATTGATTCTAATATGCCCTTCTCCTTAGAGCGTAAATTAGCTAGCTTTAGCATCAGTGAATTTACACCGTCTAGCTGTACACTAGATTCATGCCTTAAATAATCGCCTTGTTTGCTACCCTTTAAAGTCCATTGCATCTTCTGCTCATCCACAACAGCGAAGATTTCACAGCGAACTTCTGTACGTTCATTTTGGACATCTCGATATTCAAAGTAATCTCCTTGAGCAGAATGAGGTTGTTGTTGAAGTAAGCTGTCCGAGCCAATATGGTCTGTATCTGGAGCATATCTGATGCGGTTGACAAACCAAGTTAACATTAAAGCCAGACAGTCCAGGATACTCGATTTGCCAACCCCGTTGACACCAATCAAGACATTAGCACCGGATTCCTTGAACTCTAATGTCAAATCATCGATACCTCGAAAGGCTTCTATTTTCAGTTGTGTAATCGAGAAGTCCATTACAGGATAATTTAGAAGTTAGAATTTAGAATTTTGATTAGCACTAATATTTGACAGCAAGAGTTTTAAGCATTTATATCCTAATTTCAAGCATTTTTGAGGATTTTAAAAGCTACAGTCTTTGTGTAGCAAGCTTTATGGTTTGTCTAAGCTGATAGTTTAGCACACTAAGTACGGAAGACCCGAATATCGAGAATGCCGACCCTACGATCGCGGCATTTTATGGTATCCTTTTAAATAATGGAATATGTCTGCGCATGTAAGGTCTGATCTGATAAGGTAAGCGATCGCATTGCACGAGAATAGCAACTGTTATCACAGGCAGGAAACGAAGTACCAGGGGAAACAGACCCAGATAAACCTTTGTGTCCTTTGTGCCTCTGTGGTTTATTCCTCACTACCCGCAACGAGTAGAAACAAAGCCGCCTAACTTCCCACTTACCAAACTGTTTTGACGTGTGGATAGTTGAGAATTTTTTGATCGCAGGTAATGAGTTCTAGATTGCGGCGGTAGGCGAGTGCAACAATAATGCGATCAGCAGGGTCTTTGTGGAATTTGCCGGGTAATTGAGTGCTGGCAATTGCATCGAGTGGATCCAGTGGTTCTATGGTGATTCCCGGTCGAGTTTTGGCAAGAGCAAACCACTCATTGACGGAAAGGGGAAGTGGTAGTTTTCCTGCACTATGCTTGAGAGCAATTTCCCAAACGGAAATCGCAGAAACTATAAGAGTGTTTTGGTTTTCGCCAATGGTTAACAGAATACGGCTACGTTCCGACAGCTGTTCTGGGGAATGTAGCCACCAAAGCCAAACATGAGTGTCAAGTACAATCATTGTTCCAGAACATCCCATAATTCCGGCATAGGTTCATCAAAATCTGGAGGAATGGTAATGGGGATTCCCCGTAAGGGATGCTGAGGAGAGCGATCCACTTGCAGCAGCGCTTTGCGATCGCGGCTTAAATCAAGTTCATTAGGGGATCGGGATATCTCTGATGCTGAGGGTAGCCTCAGGCTTTGAGCCAAAAGTTGTAGGATACGAACCCTTTGGGCTAAATCGAGGCCGAGGAGTTGTTGCTCTAGTTCTTGATGGTTCATCAATTCGCGCCTCATGAGTGTGTTATTTATTTTAGCCGATCTGGGGATTTCTTCAAAATTCAAAATTCAAAAGGCACGGGAGAGTATGGTTTCTGTCCCTCTGACACTTTTAGATCCCCCTAAATCCCCCTTAATAAGCTATGCAATGGACTCCTAGTTACTTTGTTTCAACAGCAGTTACCATTTCTACTGAACAAGTGAAACGATACATATTGTATAATAATCAACCGAAGATTCTCCCTTACCCTGGCGCCAAATGCTGTCGGCTTCCCAAGCACCATTTTCCTTGGTGCGGCGACGGGTGCGCACGGTTAGCTTTTCCGGCTCAAATTGCAGCAGGTTGTATTGCCAAGGAGTGCCGGTGACTAATTCTTGGGTTGGTGCGCCGAAGGTTCCGGCACAAATTTGGTCGAGTTTTCGCCCATCTTGGCTCATATCGTAGCGGTAATTGCTGGTTTTGGCTTCGTGGATGTGTCCGTGGAGGAAGAAGCGGAATCCGGCGACGGCGAGTTGCTCGAGGAAGGCGCTATCGGTGATTCTGTCTTCGTCGGCACTGATGAGGGGATGATGCCATACGGCAATTTTTAGGCAGTTGTTGTAGTCTGGGTTACGGCGAATTTCCGTGATAGCCTTGCTGAGAGCATTCATATTGATACTGGCACGGGATCTGTAGTAGTGATCCAGTTGCCAAGCTGAGTTTAGTCCTAGGATGAGGAGGTTTTGCTGCCGGAGGTGGTAGAGGATGCCTTGTTGGTGGTATTCTTGGGGATAGGGTTGGTTCGCGATCGCTTGGTAGAAGTTGCTGAAGTTGACAAAACGCTGTTTGTATACAGTTTCGTCTCGGACTCGGATGATACTGTCGGTTTCTTTGATATAGTCACCTTCTTGGAGTTTTCCTTGGTAGTTTTTCCTATCCATTAAATGGTAAGCTTGTTCTGACTGTTGCCAGTTGAGGTCATGGTTACCTGGAACGATGATAATTTGTTCTGGTTTTAGGGGGAAGTCTTGGCGGAGATTGTCGAGAAACTGTTTAGCTGCTTGGTATTCTTCGGGAGTGGAGTAGTTGGCGATATCGCCGGAGAGGATCAAAGCATCGAGGTGAGGAATTTCGAGTTGGTTGCGGAGGTCTTCTGCTAGTTGGTTTGACCATTGGTTAGCCTGGTTGGGGGTGGTAATGTGGAGATCCGAGAGGTGGAGGATGTACATTGGTTGGATTGATGGGATATGGGGTTGAGGTTCTGGAGTAGGAATTGGTTGGTTAAGGTTAGGGTTGTAGAGTTGGTAGCGTTGTTGAATTTGCTCAAGTGCATTTATTGCGGAATTGAGTGTTTTTTCTTGATTGGCAGTAACAAAGTTTTCCTGTTCTAAGGCTTTAGCTAATTGGTGAATTGCTGCTTCTGTAGCAATTTCACCCAGGGCTTCAGCTGCATTTCTACGTACATCATACTTTTCATCTTGTAGAGATTGAATCAGAGCCTTAATAGCTGCTTCTGTGCGAATTTTACCTAGAGCTTGGGCTGCATTCCTACGTACATCATACTTTTCATCTTGTAGAGATTGAATCAGAACCGAAATTGCAGCTTCTGTACCAATTTCACTCAGAGCTTCAGCTGCATTTCTACGTACATCATACTCTTTATGTTGTAGAGCTTGAATCAGAGCAATAATTACAGATTCTGTCCCAATTTCACCCAGAGCTTCTGCTGCATTCATATGTACATCATACCCTTTATTTCGTAGATATGTAATGAGAGCAATAATTATAGATTTTGTCACAATTTCACCCAGAGCTTCTGCTGCATTCTTACGTACATCATACTCTTTATGTTGCAGAGCTTGAATCAGGGCAGTCATTGCTGTTTCCGTACCAATCTTTCTCAGGGCTTCTGCTGCATTTTTACGCACATCATACTCTTTATCTTGCAGAGATTGAATTAGAGCAGGAATTGCC
>JAAHGR010000650.1 GCA_010672425.1 Symploca sp. SIO2E6 | reverse complement strand
CACCAACCAATGAACTAAACCCGCCCGGCGGTGGTACAATTGGCGTATCATCCACCGGGGCGGGTTTATGGAAATTATCGCTGCATTCCACAGTTTTTGGTGAACCCGCCCCTACACCTTATGATTTTATTAGAAATGGGTAATACTCGCGATCGCACCACCGTATTCAATGGATGATCCTGTAGGGGCGGGTTAACCTACCATCTTTCGGTATCAACCAGCCAATAATCTAAACCCGCCCCGGTGGAACAATTGGCGTATCATCTGCCGGGGCGAGTTTATGGAAATTATCGCTGCATTGCACAGCGAATGAGTGAACCCGCCCCTACACCTTATGATTTTATTAGAAATGGGTGATACTCGCGATCGCACCATTAGATTCAATTATTACCCTGTAGGGGCGGGTTAACCTACCATCTTTCGGTATCAACCAGCCAATCATCTAAACCCGCCCCGGTGAGACAATTGGTGTATCATCCACCGGGGCGGGTTTATGGAAATTATCCCTGCATTCCACAGTTTTTGGTGAACCCGCCCCTACATCTTATGATTATATTTGATTTGGGTAAGATTTGCGATCGCACCACCGTATTCAATTATTACCCTGTAGGGGCGGGTTAACCTACCATCTTTCGGTATTAACCAACCAATAATCTAAACCCGCCCCGGCGAGACAATTGGCGTATCATCTGCCGGGGCGGGTTTATGGAAATTATCGCTGCATTCCACAGTTTTTGGTGAACCCGCCCCTACATCTTATGATTTTATTAGAAATGGGTGATACTCGCGATCGCTCTTTTATTCATCCTCATCAAACTCAGCTAAAATACTACTAATTTCCTTAGGACTAATATCTTCTCGGTCTGATTTAGAATAAATTGTTAATAGAAGCACACTAGTTGATGATTCTACTTGATAGATAAGTCTATAACCTGCACTTTTCCCTTTTTGGATGTTGCTATTTCTTATTCTTAACTTTAATATGACATATTCTGACCCCATGCCTGGTATGCAATCGCCAATAAAGTTACCTCCTTGGAGTTGTTCAATGATTGGCTGAACATCGGAGCGTATCTGTCGATATTTTTTTGACAGGGTATGTAAATTCTTCTCGAATTCATCTGAGAATCTGATAAAAACTGGATCAGTTTCATTCTGCATCAATCCTGTCCCACAGTTCAGCAATTGGTCTGGTTTGTCCAGATTTAGATTGCTGTAACGCTCTCCTGAGACTTGCTTTTACTTCCTCAATAGGAGTATCATCAGGGTCAGTTTCAACTTCTTCAGTAACATCGGGAAACAAGACAATAACTCGCACGCGACTAGGAGCAAAATTTTCAATGGGGCGATCGAGGGATAATTGACCTGTTACATCCAAGGTTCCTGTTACTTCAATAGCTCTCATGCGTTTTGGGTGAATCTTTGTGTCAATTATAGCATATTTGATGCTAGTTTAAATATTAGCGATCGCCTGTCCATATTCAGTTTATTTGATTTGGGTAAGATTCGCGATCGCGTCTCCATATTCAGTTTATTAGACTATAGGTATAATTGAAAGAGTTATTCATCCCTTAGCAACCCATACTAATGCTGAAAACTGTCGAAGGCATTTATCAAAATGGACAAATAGAACTTACTGAGCTTCCCCAAAACGTGAGTAACGATACTCAAGTTCTGGTCACCTTTCTTGAACCTGGTAAACTTGACTCAAGCAAACTGCGCCAACTGATTGAGCAACTAGAGACTATCTCAGGTATTCAGCAAGGCTTTGAGGAAGTCAATACGGGAAAAACACGCCCGATTGGTGATTTTGTCCAACAAATGCAACAAAAATATGGCATTTCAGGTTGAAATTACCCCAATCGCGGAAGCGCAAATTGAGCAAGCCTATCGCTGGCATCGCAATCGAAATCCCGAATTTGCTGATAGCTGGTTTCGGGGATTGATGAATGCTATTGCCACTCTGCAAGAAAAACCTCGACGCTGTGCTTTAGCTGTTGAACATGAAATTTTTTGCTGAAGAAGTCAGACAACTGCTTTATGGAAAGTCTAAAAATATCTACCGAGTACTGTTTACTGTTAGAGATACTATAGTCTATGTGTTGTACGTGCGCCATAGTGCTCAAGCTCCAATGACTATAGATGATCTGGAAAATGAAGTCTAGATATGCAGGGCAAATTACTATAACCTAGTAATACTCGCGATCGCACCACCGTATTCAATTATTACCCTGTAGGGGCGGGTTCACCTACCATCCTTCGGTATCAATCAACCAATGAACTAAACCCGCCCGGCGGTGGGACAATTGGCGTATCATCACCCGGGGCGGGTTTATGGAAATTATCGCTACATTGCCCAGCGAATGAGCGAACCCGCCCCTACACCTTATGATTTTATTAGAAATGGGTAATACTCGCGATCGCACCACCGTATTCAATTATTACCCTGTAGGGGCGGGTTCACCTACCATCCTTCGGTATCAATCAACCAATGAACTAAACCCGCCCGGCGGTGGGACAATTGGTGTATCATCTGCCGGGGCGGGTTTGGGGAAATTATCCCTGCATTGCCCAGCGAATGAGCGAACCCGCCCCTACATGTGATTATTCTATTTGATTTGGGTGATATTGGCGATCGCACCACCGTATTCAATTATTACCCTGTAGGGGCGGGTTCACCTATCATCTTTCGGTATCAACCAACCAATGAACTAAACCCGCCCGGCGGTGGTACAATTGGCGTATCATTGGTTTAGGTAAGATTCGCGATCACACCACCGTATTCAATTATTACCCTGTAGGGGCGGGTTAACCTACCATCTTTCGGTATCAACCAGCCAATGAACTAAACCCGCCCGGCGGTGGGACAATTGGCGTATCATCACCCGGTGCGGGTTTATGGAAATTATCGCTACATTGCCCAGCGAATGAGCGAACCCGCCCCTATATCTTATGATTTTATTAGAAATGGGTAATACTCGTGATCGCACCATTAGATTCAATTATTACCCTGTAGGGGCGGGTTAACCTACCATCCTTCGGTATCAACCAACCAATGAACTAAACCCGCCCGGCGGTGGTACAATTGGCGTATCATTGGTTTGGGTAAGATTTGCGATCGCACCACCGTATTCAATTATTACCCTGTAGGGGCGGGTTAACCTACCATCTTTCGGTATTAACCAACTAATGAACTAAACCCGCCCGGCGGTGGGACAATTGGCGTATCATCAACCGGGGCGGGTTTATGGAAATTATCGCTACATTGCCCAGCGAATGAGCGAACCCGCCCCTACACCTTATGATTTTATTAGAAATGGGTAATACTCGCGATCGCACCACCGTATTCAATTATGACCTGTAGGGGCGGGTTCACCTACTATCTTTCGGTATCAACCAACCAATGAACTAAACCCGCCCGGTGGTGGGACAATTGGCGATCGCATTTTCATAATATTAGTTATTATGTTATTATAAGGAATAGTTTATGTCTGCCAAAGATGCTTTTCACGAAGCGGTGAAACAAGCGCTTCAAAAAGATCAATGGGTGATTACCGATGATCCACTGAAGTTTAAGTTTGGCAATGTCAACTTTCGAGTAGATCTAGGTGCAGAACGATTGATAGCAGCAGAAAGAACAGGGGAGAAAATAGCAGAGGGATTCAAAAGCTTTTTGAATCCCTCTGCTATTACTGATTTTTACTCTGCATTGGGACAATTTCTCAGCTATCGTCTTGCTTTAGAATCTGTTGAGCCGGATCGGAGTTTATACTTGGCAGTTCCCATCGATGCTTACCAAACTTTTTTCCAATACGAATTTACTCAAATGGCGCTCCAAAGGTATGAAGTATTGATAATTGTCTATGATCCAGCTAATGAGGTGATTGTTCAATGGATAAAGTAGCTCAATACCGAGAGTATGTTCAGAGATTACTGAATCAGTATGCTCAGGATGATATCTCTAATAATGAAGTGGAAGTACAACTGATTTTTGACACTTATCGGGATCATTACCAGTGGATGAATATCGGTTGGCAACAGTTCTACCGTATTTACCGTTGTATTGTTCATTTTGATATCAAAGATGGCAAAATTTGGCTTCAGCAAAATTTGACGGAACTCAATCCTGCTGAGGATTTAGTGGAAATGGGGGTTCCACCGGAGGATATTGTCTTAGGTTTGCAACCTCCTTTTAAGCGGCAGTACACTGATTATGGTGTAGCCTGAGATAGTTTAGAACCGTATTCAATAGATGACCCTGTAGGGGCGGGTTAACCTACCATCCTTCGGTATTAACCAACCAATGAACTAAACCCGCCCGGCGGTAGGACAATTGGCGTATCATCTGCCGGGGCGGGTAACCAACAGCATCGGAATCATTAAGCTCCAACGTCACACTCGTATCGACTACGGTCTTGCCCGAAGTTTGATAGCCTGCAGCCGAACCATCGCCGAGCGAAAGTGTGCCGGGTCCATCGGCATGAATGACT
>JAAHGR010000065.1 GCA_010672425.1 Symploca sp. SIO2E6 | reverse complement strand
GTACCTATGGCATGGTAGTCGGTCACGTTGCCCCAGAGGCAGCAGTTGGTGGTACAATTGCCTTGGTTCAGGAAGGGGATTTGATTACCATCGATGCTACTGCGCGATCGCTACATTTAGAGATATCTGACGCTGAGTTAGAGCAACGCCGTGCTAGTTGGCAACCCAAGCAACCCCACTATACCACCGGAGTGCTGGCGAAATATGCCAAATTAGTTTCTTCTAGCAGTGTCGGTGCGGTTACAGATTAATTTTAGCCACCCCCGTTTTGAGAAAACCGCGAAAACTCGCTCACCAGACGCCCCTGCCTTTATGATGCCCGTAAGGCTGTTGGTACGTCTGGTAAAATGTGGGACATAACGGGGTTCTGTGTGCCGGATTTGGTACTATAGCTTATAATCAAGTTTTAATTAAGGATTTTTTAAGTAAAGCTGTTGATCTAGGCAATCAACAATTGCTATAGCTAATTCGTACATTACCTCTATGGCAGCATCTTCATATTTTTTGTATTCGTTCAGGTCTTTGATTATCATTTTCTTTCCGTGAGCAATGTCATTCCTTCTAGTAACCAAAGCGTTAAGTTCAGTTTTATATTGGTCTATCAGCGTACAATTGAGGTATACTCTTCTTGAATTATCCTTAAAATCTTGAGGATACAGATTGGATTTGTTTCTTAATTCTTTTTGAAAATCTTTAAAATCTAGAGTGTCTTCTAGCATTGTTCTGAAGTCAGTTTGTCCAAAATACCAAAGACTTTCTGTAGATAAATCTCCTTTCAATCTATTAAATTCCTTTTGCAGAGACAACTTAGCGATTTCATCTTGACAGTCTTTCCGTTTATAACCTGCTTTTTGCAGTTCATCGACATACAAATCCCAGGCAAACTTACAAAACCCTTCATAGTGGGCATAGAGCATTGTCCACAAAGCACGAAGAAGCGCTCTGTATCTATCAGAATCTTTGGAAGCCAGAGCTGTTTGCGTTTTTAATATCGCTAGTTCTGTTAATCTCCAATCCAGATCCTCTTCTAGTTGTGTTAACCAGTTACTCATTAACTAACTCTAGTAAAGCATTACTTATAGTATTAATTCTATTTTTAAGAGAACTTTTTTTATTGGCTCCTAGGCCAGTGTATTGCTTAAAGTTATCACCTTGGGTTGTTTCAATAATTTTTTTTCTCACTTGTTCACTAGGAAAATTTTTGATTTGGTCTAACACATTAAATGTGCCTACTGTAATTGCTTCAAAATAAGCGGGATTAAGATTTCTTTGTGGTTGGTATTTTTTATAACTTACAAAGGCATTTTTACCTAAAGTCTTAGCCAGAAAATAAAATAATATATCAAAGTTTTGGCTTTCAATATTATAGTTAAAATTTACTTCTTCTAACAAAATACTTTCCATATAGAGGTCTAGCCAATCCGTTACACTACCTCTAAAACAATCTTGAGCATTTTTAGAAGCAAAGAATCTTAACACTAATTCTTCGTCACCTTTTTTGTATTTAGATTCTTCAGGTAAGCTTTCGATGCATTTTATAAAATCAGAATTAATTGCTTTTTGGTTTAAAAATTCATAAAAATTAATACCTTTATCTCCTACCATTCTGGCAGAACAATTACGAATCTCTTGAGGCTCTAAACTCTCTCCTCCTGTATGCAATCTCTTAAACATCTCATATCTCAAAAAATATTTGCTCTGTCTTTTAATAATAATTGTTCTAATCGATGAGCGTTTAATTCTTAATTTTAGAGTCAAAGATAAATCATTATAAAATTTATCATTCAAATCTTTAATTAAATCACAACCTTGAAGTTGAAGAGGAGATAAAGGCTTTTCCCACTTCAAAAATGAGGCATCAATAAATTGAATTACTGAACTTACTCTTTGTAAACCATCAATCAATTCCAGGACTCCATTTGCATTTTCTATTACAAAAATTTGAGGAATAGGCAGTTCTAAAAGAATTGATTCTATCAGTCTAGATTTTGTCACATCAGACCAACGAAATAATCGCTGATATTCAGGCTGAATAATCAGTTCGTTAGCAGCATACAAATTGACAATTTCTCCAAAGCTTAAATCAAGAGCTTCTGTACGTACTTCGCCCATTTTTTCATCTATGCTCTCTTTAAGTGAAATCATTGAATGTTCTCCTTTGACTAATTGTTGGTCAGATGTAAGTATCGTGATAAGACATAGATGCTCTATGCGGGAAATCTACATCTATTATTCCTCACTATCCAAGATAGCGCTAATTCGCTCCACTAACTCTGCTATATTCTCCCGGCGGAAAAACTCAGTCAGTCTACGAGTCTTAGGCTTAACCGGAAGCACTTGCAAGGATGGAACTTTTTTAGCTGCTTGCTCTAATACAGTACGATAGGCACTACTAGTAGCGTAACCGATACGGGCATCATAGTGACTGCCGTGATGCTCTAAATAAGTCACTAAGCGATCGCTAACTAAGGTAATTTGCTCTTTATGGTAAGATAGTTTTCTCCCCTAGTGGGAAGCTGAAAAGCTTATCTGATATAGCTTACACACTCAGGCAGCAGAAGCTAATTACACATTTTCCAAAACTCAAAGTCTGACAATTACCATCAAAACTCCTATTCTTCCGGAATCTGTGCTTCTTCAGATGTAGTTAAGGGGGTGCATCACATACGAGAAAACAAGTGCCCAAAGTCATGAAGAACTTTTGGAGAAATTTACCGCAATCAGCTAAAGTATTTTTGACTCTATTCCTACTCTGTTTATCAATAATCAGAGTTTCAGATTTAGGTCAATTACCTGTTAATCTACAACCCCAAGTATTTCCAACCCCTGAATTAAAGGAAGTCGGGTTCATTGTCGTATCAAAGGTTAATGGTGAACCCATACGTCAGGCTGAAATCCAATTTACTTTCGATGGCGCCCCTGAAACTAGACTAACTAACGATGAGGGATATGTTCGTATTGATGTTCCCAAGCGAAATGATATCGATATTCTTATCAGGAAGAAGGGGTTTAAGAATAAAATATACACAATTAACCTGCAAGCAGACCCTAATAGAACTACTAAATATTCTCTTGAACCAATTACTGAACCTACTCCGACTCCCTCACTATCCCCAACTCTTCCGGAAACTTCTCCAGAAGTAGAATCAATTTTGAATAAGATAGCAGTATCAGTGCAGAATTGGAAAAACAGTACTGGTCACTACCCTGATGATATTGGCACAAATGAAATAAACCTAGGGACACCTCCAGGAACACCAGGTAATCGTGTTGATTGGCCTACTGATTTTATGTATAATATAGACTATGATCACTGGCCACTTGGCAATGGTTTTTGCTACGTCCATGTCGCATCTTTAGGCGAAGATGGCAAGCGAAATTATCCTCGGTCAAAAGAAGTTACTCAATCGGGAAAGATCAGAAAAATTGGAGATGATGTAGTACTGGGAATTGATGTTTATAAATGTGGCTGTACTATTGACGAATCGATTAAGGAGTGTAGAGAAAAAGGGGGACTTGGCTAAGGAACCAAAATTAAGGTAGAAAGATAGAGCAGGCAATTCCCCTATGTTAACACTCCCATGTCTTACCCTGCTCTCGACACTGTTGGATACTTTCTTGTTTGGTACATGGACATTGGCAAGTAGCAATTTTCCTTACCATATCTCTGCCAATTTTTTTAAATCCAGATTGAGAAATTTCGCTAGATATTTGGCCTTGGTAATCTGGCTTTCTATTCTTTCCCCGGAGTGCTACCTGAACATAGCAACGATCGCCAATTGGCCAATGATCATAATCTAAAACTCTATCAGAAGGAATATCTTTTGGCCACTTGGCACGATTGTCTGGCTCTCCTGGAGCTTGTCCTGCTTCACTTGCAGCCGAATTCATATCATATGGATAGTAACCATTATTTTCCTTCCACTCAATTACATATGCCTCTGCTTTTATAAGGAGAGGCTTTTCTCTGGTTTCCTGAAGAAAGCCCATTCCTATCACAATAGCGATTGAGGATAAGATACTAACTATAAATAGAACAATGAGTAGTTCAACTAAGGTGTAACCAGCTTGGTTAGCCCCTCGTGTTTTTAGCGAATTGGTAATGGAAGTAGAATTGGATCTTAAGAGAGCTCTTCTACGGACTTGACGTCGAGTACTCATGATCACCTCTGTTGTTAATGGAGTTTTTAATAATTGACCCGCCGCTATGCTAACAACCCTAACGTTGGTGTTTTCCGGGACTTGTTAGTTGAATGGGATATTCCTGGACAAAAAGACCACTGTCCAGATACCTTTGTTGCTTTTGGCATTAGTAACAAGAACCAAAATCGCTCGAAATTCATTGTTGCCAATGAAGGGGTTCGTCCAGCTTTCGTGTTGGAAGTGCTTTCTCCTCGTTATCGGAAGGAATACCGGGAGATTAAGGTTATCCAGTATGCTCGAACTGGAGTACAGGAGTATGTGATGGGAGCATCTCACCTTTGTAAATCGTCGATCTAGATAACAGAATATAAGGGGTTACAACCCCTCACCATTGGTATTTGTGCAAAACTGAGATGCTCCCTATGTGATTGTAGATCGCCGCCTTCAAAAGGGAGAATTGGTCGAAGAAGTGTTAGGCTATCGTTTAATTAAAGGTATTTACCAACCAATCACTCCCGACTCACAAGGACGTATCTACTGCCAGACAGTAGGATTATTGATGAGCTTGCAGTCGGGATGTTTGGTGATTGAGGATGCTAATACCGGTAAACGTCTGCCTTCTTCTTTAGAGTTGGAGGCAACTAATCAGGAGTTGGAGACTGCCAATCAGGAGTTGGAGGCAGCTAAGGAATTAGCACAACAACAAGCAGCAGAAATGGAGGCAGCTAAGGAATTAGCACAACAACAAGCAGCAGAAATGGCAGAACTACTTAAGCAGTATCGGGAACGTCTTGGGGAGTTACCGGAATGAGATTTAACCTAACACCTAACACCTAACACTCATTGGTGACAAGTTAAGGCAAAAATGTCTTTGTCAAGAAAGACGCACCGGACGCGGAGACGCGGATATGGAGAAGAGGAACCACATTTTTTCTGACTCCTTGGTTATTTCCATATATAGGGTTTTTTTAGCGCCCAAACACCATATATGGTACTTAGACATTATGAGCGATTTCTTAACTTGTCACTACTGCCTAACACCTAACACCTAACTAGATGTCTCCCCAGGTGTTTCGTCCGAATCGGAGTCTTCTGAATTTGACTCTGGAGTAGTTTCTCCTTCAGGAGGAGAGTCTTTTGAAGTTGACTCTGGAGTCGTTGTTTTCTCAGAATCGGAGTCTTCTGAATTTGACTCTGGAGTGGTTTCTCCTTCAGGAGGAAAGTCTTTGGCAGTTGACTCTGAAGTCGTTGTTTTCTCGGAATCGGAGTCTTCTGAAGTTGACTCTGGAGTTGTTGCTTCTTCAGAATCAGAATCTTCTGAAGTTGACTCTGGAGTCGTTGATCCTTCAAAATCGGAGTCTTCTGAAGTTGACTGTTGGGAAAGATTAGAAAACGGACAAATGTCTTGGTTGTACTTAAATTCAACGTTGACATGGTATAATTTGGACTCCCCAGTTTGATTTTCAAAACTGTGGGAGAGAATATCCTGTTGCGCTTGAGTATCAAAAATTTCGTAGCCAGCACTCTGAATCAGCTCTGGTTGACTAGCTTTGCCATCAGCATCAACTAAAACTCTAACTACACTAGTTCCTTCTAAGCTAGTCCCTTCCTGCTTCTTATCGCAATCAAATTCTGGATAGGTACCAGAAATGGTAGATATAGTTAGTTCATCCTGATTCGATTCTTCCTGCAACTTCTTACTATTTTCTTCGGCTTCCTCGGGACTGGTATTTTCTTGATTAGGGATAACACTATCCTGCATTCTCTGTACTTTTTCCCCAGGACTTTCCTGATGCCGGGAAACTAATGCCGTCTGCTCATTCTGTTGCTCTGGTGGAGAAGGTTGATTATCGTTGGTCTGCTCTCGTAGAGAAGGTAGATCATCATCTAGCTGCTGTGCTGGAAAGAATTTATTCTTATTCGGTTCATATGTTGGGAAGAATATATCACTACTCAGCTGCTGTGGTGTCAAGGGTGTATCATTATTCGGCTGTGGTGTCAAGGGTGTATCATTATTCGGCTGTGGTGTCAAGGGTGTATTATCATTCGGCCGTGGTGCCAATGATGGCATATCATTGAACTGTTGTCGTGTCAAGGATATATTATCGAGTTGCTGTGTTACCGAGGATGTACTATCATTCGGCTGTTGTGTTAGCGAGGATGTATTATTGCTTGAGTCTCCTACATTACTCTGTCCTGTCAGTTCCCTCAGATCCTTGGCAGTCCACTCACGAGATCTAACAGAATTACCACCAGACTTGACCCTTTGACCATCAATTTCTGGTAATGGGATGCTATCACCATTAAAGTCAGGTAGGTTTAAACCAGCATTCTTGTTACGGTTCGATTTACGGTTCGATTTACGGTTCGATTTACGGTTCGATTGTTTATTAGCTAATGATGGGGTTTTGGAGCTTCGCACAATTTGTTGATGGGGAGTGGTCGGTAACTTCTTAAGCTCATTGTTTTTAGCCGATGTCTTAGAAACAGTGGCAGGAGCCTGTGATGATTGAAGTAATACTGACTCTGGTGGCTTGGGGGGAGGAGGGAGACGACTTGCCAACTCTGGGGTTAACTCAACTAGTTCTACTTCCCGTAACTCCTTTGCTTGTTCACGGGAAAAAACAGGCCAATAAGGCAGGGTTATTGCCATGAGCGCATGGACAACGACAGAAGCCATTACGGCAATACCCGTAGGCTGAGCGAATTTGTCAGGGAAGTGTTTTAGAAAGGAAGAGTAGGACATAGTAGACTCATTGAATGAACCACAAAGGCACGAAGGACACAAAGGAATGGGTGTGCTGGGGAGGGAGTAATTGTTACTAGTTTAGCTAAATAGATGGAGTAACCTTCACAATTATTAAAGAAAAGTAAGGTAACTTTAAGGTTGGGCGATCACGTAAATCAGCATAAATTATTTGCTCCGGCAGGGTGGCTCGCTCTACAACAACAGCATTCTCCAACAGTTGACGCTGCTGGAGTACTTTCCAGATTTGGGGGTAGACTGAACTTACTTTCATTAAAACTACGACGTCTGCCCAATCTAAAATTGTTTCCAGCTCTTCTATATTATAGAGAGCCGGTAACACGGCAAGGCGATCGGAGCGGACGGTTAAAGGTTCTCCGCAAGCCGAGGCTGTAGCCAGGGGAGAACAGACCCCTGGTATCCTCTGTACAAGACTCTGAGGATGTAGCTGTTCCAAGGTTTGGGCTAAATAAGTAAAGGTGCTGTAGAAACTGATATCCCCTTCACAGACAAAAGCGACATCTTGACCTAAATCTAGATATTGCCAGACCTCCTCTGCTGCTTGTTGCCATGCTCTCCTCAGGGTGACCCGATCCTGAACATAAGGGAAATTTAAGGGCAGTTGTATCTGGTACTTCTGGAGCCAGTGCCCGACAATAGACTGGGATATGCCCGGTTTACCGTGACTCCCAGCAGGAAAAGCTACTACTGGCACTTTTTTGAGGATACGCAATCCCTTAAGGGTGATTAATTCAGGATCACCTGGCCCTACACTAATACCATAGAGTGTACCTAGTTGCACAACCATCCAAAATCTAGAGTTTTCAATTACCAATGTCACTACCAACTGTGATCTTACCGGGTTTTTTTGCTAGTGCCCGCGAATACAGTTCTTTAGAAGCATCTCTACAACAATTAGGATTTCCTACTGTCACTGTGCCACTAAGACAACGGGATTGGTTACCTACCCTCGGTGGTCGTTCGATGGTGCCGATACTGAGTAAACTCAACCAAACCGTGAAACAACAGCTGGAAAAATACGATACTAATCAAGTTAACCTGATTGGTCATTCCGCTGGTGGCTGGATTGCTAGGATTTACTTGGGAGAAAAACCCTATACCATTCATGGAGATGTCCCAGATTCAGCTGTAGGTTTGTGGAATGCTCGCATCAACATCGCTACTTTGATTACTCTGGGAACCCCCCATTTAAGCCAAGAACGCTGGACAAAACGCAATTTAGATTTTGTCAATACCAATTATCCCGGTGCTTTTTACCAGGATGTTCACTATGTTTGTGTTGCCGGGAGGGCAATCTACGGCAAACGCCGACTAGGCAGTTGGTTAGCTTACAACAGTTATGAACTGACTTGCGGACAAGGAAACTGTTGGGGAGATGGTATCACTCCTCTGGCAGCGGCTCATTTAGCTGGTGCAACTAATCTCACCTTAGAAGAGGTACTACATTCACCGAGGAGGGAGGGATTGTGGTATGGTTCACCGAAGCCAATGGAAGCTTGGGTGCAATATTTGGACTAATTTTTGCTGTTTGTCGTTTGTTGTTTGTCGTTTGTTGTTTGTCCTAATGACCGATGACCAATGACCAACTTAACCCGAAGCAGGCGGTTGCACAACTTCCTCCTCCTCAGACGGTTTCATTATTTCCTCGATAGCCGCCTCTGAAACAGGAGCAGAAATGGGAATTTCTTCAACTTCTTGTAATTTCTCCACCGCCAATCTAGACGAGGAGTTACCGCCAGATAAGCGTTTCAAGAGTTTGGGTCTCGGATCGTGTAGCAGGTAAATAATTTGGTCTCCGGTTTGCCATTTCTCCATCGCACCCGCTACCTTAAATTTACCCTCCCGTTCCCAGAGTAAAGGAACCAGTTCTCCAGCGCGGATTAAAGCTTGCAAGTGAGCTCGCTGAAATTCAACTCCTGGTTCTCTTAAGGTTGTTGAACCTAGCTTCACTTGCCCATCACTAAGGTACTGATTCCAAGCTTTGATTGGGAGTTGCGGGACGAAAGCCTGAGTGACTTTGGTTTTATTCGTTGAATTACTGGCTTGGCGATCGCGAGGAAACACTGCCAGCACTCGCGGTGGTTCAAACTCCTCAGCGGCGCGTTGAGCTAAAACGACATTCACCTCACCATTATGAGTCATGGCCAGGAATGTGCCCATGGATTCTAGTCCCGCCTCTTCGAGAACATCTATATCCAAACCACTGCTTTGGAAGACTCGCAGATTTTCTTCTTCTGCTTTTTGGCAAGCTTCTGGATCAGTATCAATAAGTACAACAGACTCTCCCCTTTCCTGGAACAAACGAGCAATCAGGCGGCTTAGAGGATTACAACCAATAATCACCGCACCGGTTGCTTTCTCCTCTGGGTTGAGCTGGAGCCATTTGGCTACCCAACGAGCTGTCAGTCCTTGCAAAAAGACAGTAAGCATGATGGTAAGGAAGACTAGGGCTTTAATCGAGTCACCCCCATTAATTCCCCTTTCTGTCAAGATAATCGCAAATAAGGAAGCAACTGAGGCACTAACGATACCTTTGGGACAAATCCAAGACAAAAATATTTTCTGTCGCCATTTGAGATCACTGTTCCAGGTACACAAAGTGACACTAATGGGGCGTACCACAAACATCAGTACGAAGACAGTCAACAGGCTACCCCTACCCAAGGCAAAGATACTGGCAATAGACAGATCAGCTGACAGGAGAATGAACAGCACCGAAACACCAAGAACTGTCAATTGTCCTTTGAATCTTCGCAATAAGCGTTCTTCAGGCAGTTCAGAAGCTCCCAGAACAATGCCAGCAAGCACAGTTGCCATTAACCCTGACTCCGAACGAATCATCTGTGCCAAGCCAAATAATGCCCACATGCTGGCCAAAACTACTAAACTTTTGAGGTTGTCTGAGATAAAGTCAGCACGTTTGATAAATAAGCTCAATAACCAACCACCAATACCACCGATAAGAGCACCAATACCAAGGCGCAGGCTCAAACCGATAAGTGCTTCTGCTGGACCAGCATCGCTGTTGACAATCGTGTCTAGTACAGCAACCGCAAGAATAGCTCCTACTGGGTCAATTAATACACCTTCCCCTTCGAGGATAGTTGCTACCCGTCGATCCACCCTCACTTGTTTGAGCAGAGGGCCAATAACAGTTGGGCCGGTAACAACTACTAGGGATGCATAGAGAAAAGCTATCGTCCAGGGAAATTCCGCCAACCAGTGAGCTGCCATTCCTCCCCCTACCAAAGTGAGCAAGGTCCCTAGGGTCACCAGGTTTCTGAGACTACCGGAAACTTTGCCCAAAGCTCGCAGCTCAAGGTTGAGTCCTCCCTCAAACAGAATAACTGCTACTGAAAGAGCAACAATTACTTCTAAACCGACTCCTAGTGCCTGCGGATGCAGCAAACCAAAGCCGTCTGGTCCTAGTAAAACGCCAAACATTAGTAGAAAGACGATACTAGGGACTTTGAAGAATTCTGCTATTACCTGGGCACTAATCCCAGCGAAGATGGTTATTACCATCTGTAGGGTTAGTTCAAATGATCCTTCCATATGCGTAAGTGTCGCAAGCGATCAACTCAGGTTTCAATGTCTCATGTTCTACGTTGACAAGCATTAGTTAGTTTGGCAATGACTTCAGGGTAGGCAGATAAGTCTAACAATTGGCAATCAGCTAGATGCCTTATCGGGGTTTTGAGGCGATCAATATCTTTTTTACTTTACGGTGAGACCTGCCCAAAAGATAGCCAGCTAGCGTGAAAACCATAGGGAACCCGCTGAGGAATAAGTACCCGCGCAACTGGTTTCCCCTCTAAATTTTGCGCATTGATAACCAGTAATTCAGATTGTTTCTCTACTGCATCCCAAACCAAGGTAAGCAACCAGCCCTCATCCTCAGTCGTTCCCCCCAGACGGGGTGCAAAAACACTTTCCCCACAAAACCTTCCTCTCCCCAGTTCATGGATTTGGAGCCTATTTTTTTCCAAGTCATACTTAATAATACCATCAAATAGAGGTTTAGGCTTCATGTATCCTGCGATCCGTGACGCATACACATAACGCATTTTCCGACCAAGCCGTTGATCATTGATCCGGGAAAAGTCACTATTCACCTCATTAATAGTTTCTTCTTTCACTGCCCCCGTCTTGAGGTTGAACCGCCAGCAGTAGAGCTTCAAGGTCTCCAAATCAATTTCTCCCAGCTGATTGTTTTCGTTGTAGAAGGGTATGAGTAGGTTGCAGTAGTTCATGCGACAGGCAACAAGGACTATCTCATCACCTTCTTCATAGGCATTGGCGGTGTGAATTACCATGCAGGGGGGAACCTGGAACCAGCGAATACTGCTATTGTCGCCATAGCGAGGCAGAATACCAATGCGGTTCGGACGCTCCCAATCGAAAGTTATGGGCAAGTCTCCGTTCACCATGCGCATCGGCTGGAACGCCAGGGAAAGATCTAGAAAAATCGTATAATTTTCAGTGATGGCAAAATCGTGCATCATCACTGGACTGGGCAAGTCAATGGGGACTGTTTGCAGAATTTCTCCTGCTGACGACACCACTCCATATTGCAAATATGGGGGAACAAGAAAGGAACAGCCAAAAAACATCATCTCCCCAGTTACTGGATCAATTTTTGGGTGCGCAGTGAAGGTGCTTTTGAGTTGGCCACCAAAGGTGTAAGGACCGACAGTCTCCAGGTTGGGCAGTTTAATTTCATAAGGTTCGCCTGCTTCCCAGAGGGCTAGCAATTTACCCGCGTGTAATACCACCGATGTATTGGCAACATTTTTCATTAGAATCCCATGGGGACCATCGAAGCGGGGCAGGTTCATTAAACCGGGCCAGATGGCTTTGCGTTCCTGTTGTTCTAGGAGCAAGCCTTCAGTTTGAACGTAGCGGTTGCGGTAGCTAGCTTTACCCTTGTTAATCTGGATGCTGTGGATCATCCCATCTCCGTCCAACCAATGATACAGCCACAGGGGTTGAAATCGGGGATTCGGACCATTGCGCAGGAATATGCCTGAGAGCTCTAGTGGTAGTTCTCCGATGATACTGAGGTTTTCGGCAATAACCTCTTGCTGAGTAGGACTAAAGTTATCATCCAGATAAATTTTAGCCATGTCGTTTTTCAGGAGGGGATCGCTCTTGGAGGTACAAAGTTGACTCAGAATGAAGTTAGGGACACGAGCATAGTAACCTAGTGCTTTCATCCCTTGATTGGTCACTGTTGAGCCTTCGTCTGTATCACGAACAACGTTCATCAGAAATTTGGAATCCAGAAAAATCTTGCTCAAACGCTCTTGTAGTTTTTTTACAGATGTCTTCTTGCTGGATAAGAACTTGAGAACGTCTGCCTCTTTGGCATCCAGTCTAGTATCGCTGGCAATCAAAGCACTGAGATGTTCGTATAATTCCTGATACCTTTCCTTTGTTGGATTTTTGCCCAGATAGGTATGCAACCATTGATAACATTGGTCAGGGGAAACAGGTTGATTTAATAAGTCCTCAATTTCTTGGTCGCTTATTAAGCCTTTTTGGCGAGCAACCTGGTTGATATAGTTTTGTTCTTCGGGCTCAAGAAAGCCATCAATCCAGGCAACACCGACAAGTACTCTCAGCAACTGTCTATCATCAGTGGGTGAATTTTGCTGTTGTAGAGTAGATTTGGGGATTGCGATCTCAAAATTTTCGCTGGTATCGGCTTCACGACGGTAATTTTTTTTGTTGGTGTACAAGACTGTGGAACGATCAGGCGTTTTGACGACAATATAAAGATCTGGATTGCCTTCAAATAGATCGTTGAAGTCTTTCTCAGAATACTGAATTTTAAAGTAGCCTTCGTTGTTGGTATAGGCTTCTCCTAACTCATCGTCTATGAAGAGGTCTTTATCAAATGCTTTAACGAATAGGTTGGGGAGCCCTAAACAGCTTTCAGCTTCGTAAACATGACCTGTCACTTGGAAGGACATAGCGAATCTCCTCATTGATAAGATGTTTTTTTTTGAAAAGAAAAGTTAAATTATGATTCATTGCGGATATCTTAGCACCTAGCTGGGACTCTCGGCAGTGTTCTCACTCCGGCCTAGCCCACCAATTTTTGCCTGAGGCAACTCCTTGAGGGTGATAGACTGAGCATAGGTAATCGAAGTGTACCTGAGGTTACCAGAGTACATTAATTTAGCGTTAGCCAATCGCGATCGCTCTCATAATTGCCAACTCAACCTTGGTAGTGAGAGTTTCTCGTTACATAATAATGGAAGAGAGTTACCTAATGAGATGCCTGTTGCTGCTGTGAGAAACTGCATAGGGAGATCAGCAAGTCGGATTGTCAATAAAGACTAAAGACTGGCAACGAGCTTCCTCTTCAGCAATTGTTGCTTAAAGATGAATCATCAAACTTTTACTTGGGATCGCTCAGGAAACAAAATTCGCCAAACTGAACGCTGGCTGGAGGGACTATGGATTTTGGTGCTACTTCTAGCAGCACTACTGCTATTATTAATCAATCTCGATAGTCTGTCACTGCAAGATGGGAAAGAAAAAATGGTTCCCCAGATTGCCGAAGCAATCTCACGAACATCAGTAGACTCTTGGCAGTGGCTTTACCCAACCATCAATGGTCAACCAAATATTGAACCTCCCCTACGACCTTGGCTAATTGCTACTGTTTATCAAATTGGTGGCAATAACCTGTGGACGCCACGCTTGCCTGGAGCTCTCTTAACTGCTTTTTCCGTACCGCTACTATATGGCATTGGTCGAGAGATTTTTCCCTCCCGTCAGACAGCGATTTTCTCTGGCTTAATTTATTTAACTTTATTACCTGTTATCCATCATGGACGTTTGGCACTGGTGGATGGAACGGTATTGTGTTTTATTGTTCTGATGATTTGGTGTGTGTTGCGATCGCGTCGTGACTTGCGTTGGTCTTTTGGTGTAGGGATTGGCTTAGGCTTGATTTGCCTAACTAAGGGTTTACTACTAGGACTTTTACTCTTGACAATTGCCCTCTTATTTATAGGTTGGGATACTCCAAGACTACTAACCTCTGTTTATTGGTGGAGTGGTTTGCTCCTGGGTATTGCACCAACAACGGCTTGGTATGTTGTGGGCTTACTGCAACCAGGTCTATTTCCTCAAGAGCTTCGAGGGCTACTTTGGACATCAGTTGATACAAATCCCACGAGCTTTCCCTGGTACTACTTGATGCTGATGGACATCTTGGTAGTACCCTGGATACTTTTTTGGCCTTACGGGTTGCGGCTTGCCTGGAATAATTACAATTGGGGTTGGGCTAAATTGGTATTGGTTTGGACTGGCTTCTATTTAGGGGCGATTGCTGTAATGCTCAACAAGCTACCTGGCAATTTCGGAGATTTCTTGCCTATCTACCCAGCCTTAGCTCTTGCGGTTGGGTCACTACTTACCGAAGTGTGGAATTGGCCTAGTCATAAAGCCTTTCCTCGTTGTTGGAGCATTGGTCTGAGCCTAATGGCTATAATCGCAAGTCTTCTGAGTGTTCACTTTAGCCGCCCAGAAGCAGTTGATTGGTCTTTAGCATTGATTTGTGCCTCAGTGGCTTTAACCATGACGATTGTAGCCGTTTTGGTAGCTCGAAGGGATTTACAATTTATTGTGATTCTGTTTTGGGGCAGTTATATCTCACTGTTACTTTTTGTTACTTCTCCCTATTGGATTTAAGGGAACACAAAGCATATTCCGTGAGCCATTCTTGTTCTTTCATCAGTTCCTTGAGGGATGGGCGTCTCGCCCGTCTGACATAGTAACTATCCCCGCCTGCAAAAAAGTAATACCAATCAGCGCCGTGTTACAGATAATTGGTATCAGGCGGGGTTTGATATAAAATTTGATGGCTAGTAGTTGATATCCTTAATCGTCAGGGTAGCGAACCGTGAGTTAAGAGCTAGCCATCTCTCGCTCTACTATGAGCCTAGAGTCATCGATTCAGGATGCTTCAGGAACTTCTTCATCGCTGTCTTCGATTTGTTTAAGGTGAATATGCTTGCGTCCCAGGGTGATTTCAAATTCTTCCCCTGGTTGTAAGTTCATCTGTTTAGTATAGGCAGAGCCAATCAGTAAATTGCCATTGGATTGCACAGAGATACGGAAACTGGCACTACGCCCTCCACGTCCATTGCCATTGGCTTTGCTGTCTAACTCAATCCCCTCAGCATCAATCAGAGCATTGAGGAACTTCATCATATTGACTCGCTCTACTCCGTTTTTGGTCACGGTGTAGTAGCCACATTCTCTAGCTTTTTCTTCTTTGGTGAGATTACCTAGTTCTTTGACTTTTAGAACCAATTCCTCACCGACTAAGGGGTCCGGTTTTTTCTTTTTAGCCATCAGTTTTAATCTAAAAACTAACGAGTTAAGTGTTATTCAGGGTTTTTGCTGTACTGATACTCAACCAAGACAACAAAATCTCAGCCTTGTATCAGCACATATGATTATATTACACAAAAATGGTTAATTCCATTCACCATATTTTTTTTAATCGAGTTTTGTAAATTTTGGGGTATTAATCAAGCTTGAGGATAAAAACATCAGGCTATGGTTGAGAGGGCGGCCTTGGTTGTACGCTACTACAAAAAACAACTCGAGCAATTCAACATATGCAACTTCATTCTAAGACTCAAAAGCAAGAAGAGCCTGAATTAGTAGACATTACCCAAGCCAATGAGGTACAAAAACTTTACCGTATTCGATGGATTTAATCAGTATGAAGCTCACAACTCGTGGACACTATAGTGTCAAAGCGTTGCTAGATTTGAGCTTACAACCGGCTTATGGGCCAACCTCTGTGAAACAGATAGCCCACCGGCAAGAGCTCCCAGCTCCTTATTTAGAGAAACTGTTGATGGAAATGCGTCGCGCCGGTTTAGTTAACTCGATACGCGGTGCTCAAGGTGGTTATCAATTAGCCCGTGAGCCTGCCAAAATTTCTCTTGGTCATATCTTAGAAGCAGTCGGTGAAACCATAGAACCACTTCCTCGCCATATACCAGACATGGGTCAAGCTGAAGACTGGGTAACTTTTACTCTTTGGCATCGGTTACACCAAAAGCTTAAAGAAGCATTGTACAACATAACCTTGGCAGATCTTTACTATGATGCTCGTAGCTGGCAAGCTGCTCAAGGGGAAGAAACCAGTTTTGTTGTTTAAGTGTTTCAAAATTTTTTCTACCAATGATCATTACATACCTTCTGCTCTATCTGTGGTATACACCCTTTTTATAGACCTTGTTCTCATCGCGATAAGATTGCTGTCAACATTCGCTGTCTTGATAGCAATGTGCTATCCCGATTTCGCATAGTACCTTTTGATGGTGCTAATTGGGAAGAGAATATCCACCAATTGAGAGACTCGTGCTGTGAAATTGGTAACTTCTAATACAAATGCTATAGTTTTGTTGCTAGCTGCAAATTTGGATTATCTCATTGGCGATCCTTGGGGTTGGCCTCATCCAGTGCGCGTTATGGGTTGGCTGGTCTCCTACTGTACTCAGTTAGTAATTAACCACTGCCATCGGCAATGGGAAGCTCGCTTAGCAGGAATTGGGCTGGGCGTTGGACTCATAATTGGCAGTGGAGTAGTTGGATGGTTAATTGTTCAAGGAGCAAGCTGGGTTAATCCAGGAGTAGGTATCACCCTAGAGTGTATTCTACTGGCCAGCTGTTTTGCTGGTAGAAGTTTGCGGGCAGCAGCAGTAGATGTCTTACAACCTTTACAAAACGGAGAATTAGAGCAAGCCCGTTCTCAATTGAGTCAGTATGTTGGTAGAGATACAGAAAAACTTACTGAACCGGAAATACTCCGCGCAGTTTTGGAGACAGTGGCGGAAAATGCGACAGATGGAGTGATGGCTCCTCTGTTCTATGCCATAGTTGGGGCATTTCTACCCGGAGTGGGTAGTGTTCCTCTGGCTTTGGCTTATAAAGCAGCTAGTACTCTAGACTCGATGATTGGTTATCGCTGGGAGCCTTACACTGATTTGGGTTGGTTCAGTGCTCGGTTGGAAGATCTCCTAACCTGGTTACCTTGTCGATTAACAGTAATGACCCTAGCATTTTTGTCGGGCAAACCCTTGGAAGTTTGGCATCTGTGCTACCGCGATGCAGCTAAAGATCCTAGCCCTAATTCCGGCTGGAGTGAGTGCAGTTACGCAGCTATTTTGGGTGTCCAACTGGGGGGAACTAACTGGTATCAGGGAGTTGCCCAACACAAACCACTTCTGGGTGACCCAGTTCACCTGATTACGACTGATAAAATAACTCATGCTCTGCAACTAACAAGATATTGCTTTTTGATTTGGTTGGCAATTGCGATCGCTCCTTGGGTAATAGTTAAAATAAATACAATAATATAAATAATCGCCACCATAAACGATGGAAACACTTGCATATATCCAATTATCGGCTAATTACGACGCATCGACCAGCTTAGAGACTAATTTTTCTGAGCTGAAGTTATTGGAGGGAGTAAATTGGCAAAAACTGACTAGCTCCGCTTGGATTAGTTTTGTCTCGGTTGTTCTTGCCATTGCTATTCTGGGTACAGCCGCCAGTACTATGGCAGCTGAGTTCATTTCTGGTCGAGTTCGCACCAATGGTCAATTCCTTAATATTCGCTCCAGTCCTAATGGTATGGTTATCGGTAGCTTCACTGATGGTGATCAGGTGAGTCTAACTGGTCGTAATGTCAATGGCTGGTTAGAGCTTGATGATGGGAACTATGTATCAGCTAGGTGGATAGTCAAGGACGGTTTTGATAGTGGTCAAGGTGGTCAAGGTGGCAATTCATCCAGTCGTGTAGGTTATGTGAAAACCAAGGGTAGTCCCCTTAATGTTCGCTCCTGTCCTGGCGGTTCTATTGTTGGTAGTTTAACGAATGGGAGTCGAGTTAGCTTGAGTGGTCGTAGTGTTGATGGCTGGTCAGAACTTGCTAATGGTAAGTATATATCTTCTAAGTATATATCCTATGAGCGATCTACTCCATCTAGACCCCAGAATAATGGTAACCGTCTTCCCTCATCAGCTAGTCGTGTAGGTTATGTGAAAACCAAGGGCAGTCCCCTTAATATTCGCTCCTATCCCGGTGGTTCTATTGTCGGTAGTTTAACGAATGGGAGTCGAATTAGCTTGAGTGGTCGTAGTGTTGATGGCTGGTCAGAACTTGCTAATGGTAAGTATATATCCTCTAAGTATATATCCTATGAGCGATCTACTCCATCTAGACCCCAGAATAATGGTAACCGTTTTCCCTCATCAGCAAAACTTCTACGACGGGGTAGCAGAGATCAGATTGTAGTTACTCTCCAACAAAACTTGAAAAATAGAGGTATCTACAATGGTCCAATCACAGGATACTATGGTAACTTAACTGAAATAGCCGTCATCCAATTTCAAAGAGCCCAGGGAATAACAGTAGATGGGATTACTGGACCTCAGACCTGGAAGTTTTTAGAGGGAAGTCAGCTATTGGCAAGGAATCAAAATCCGATTCGAGACTATGTCCGACCAAGGCGTGGGGGAGTGAGTCAGCTGTAGAACTCAGCCTTCAGCTTTCAGTTTCGGTGAGCACTGGCAAGATGCTAGTTCCACTTTTAACTAACCTTTTTTGAAGACACAGCTCTCAAATGATTGATATGCAAGCCTTTGACTATATGTTGCCACTCCCTCAGAGTATTCAGCTAAAAAGCTGATAGCTAAAGTCCTCAAGGCTGAAGTGCTAAACTTTCTTAATATTTCTTATCAATACTCTACCCAAGACAAATCCCAGTTAATACTGCTAAACTTAAATCTTTCAGATTAATTAGGCACAGCTGTAACAGCAAAAATATAGTTGTTTGATAATTGCCCTCTGTACTAAACTAATGGAATTCTTCAGCTGAGGAGTGTCTCAAACTATGATAAAACACCCCATCAGGATGCATACTCAAATTGTTGAAATTCTTTCAGCAGAAGAACTATGCCGGACGATAACCAGGTTAGCATCTCAGGTGATCGAACAATCTGGGGATTTATCCAAACTGGTGCTGATAGGTATTTATACCAGAGGAGCAACTTTAGCCCAGCAGTTGGGGTATCAAATTGAATTGCTTGAGCAAGTTTCGGTGCCTGTAGGAGCGATAGATGTTACCTTTTACCGGGATGATTTGGATCAAATTGGTGTCCGTACACCGGCAAAAACCCATATTCCCTGTGATCTTTCTGGCAAGACAGTAGTATTGGTCGATGATGTTATTTATAAAGGGCGTACTATTCGTGCTGCTCTGAATGCAGTAACTGAATATGGTAGACCGGAAGTAATTCGCTTGTTAGTTCTAGTAGATCGAGGACATCGCGAATTGCCAATTCGTCCAGACTTTACTGGTAAGCAACTACCAACTGCTACAGAAGAACAGGTTAAGGTCTATCTAAAGGATATTGACGGACGAGATGCTGTAGAGTTAATCAAGGTTCTGACTTCTGAGTCTTGAAGCAGGGAGTAAGCTGTTATGCATCTAAATGACGGGTTAGTACTGACAAGGGGACGCGGGGACGCACCAGACGCGGAGATTGAGACTAAGTGGTTTAAATGCGTCTTAGCTTAGGGAATGGAGAATTTAAGATGAAGCCAAAATTTAAGGATATTGTTAGCTGGCAACAAGCAGAACTGCTGATGCAACCAGCTTTGATTCGTATTCTCGATCAGGTTCGCAAGCAGCTTGAAGAGACTAGTTGGCAGGCAACTTATCAAGATGTTCAGACTCCTATCCCAGGTCATGAGCTGTGCTTGGAAAAAAACGATCATTCAATATGTGTTAATCTGTGGGAACTTTGTTTCCAAGTCTGCTTTTGTAACTATGCTCAAACACACAGTGCATCAGAAAGCAAGGAAGTGGAGATTGACACTAGTCTAATTGATGAAACAGGTGAAGTGGATTGGCCGTGTCTCGACGATAAGGCACAAAAGTTAGTGGCACAACTCTTGGCAGGCTTACCATCTTAGGGAGAATTGAGAATTGAGAATTGAGAATGAATCCCACAGAGGCTTTCTAATACTTATATACTAGTTATTATATCTGTGATGTACAGCTGCCAATTGTGGTGAGCCTATTCCCCATTCCCCATTCCCCATTCCCAAAAACCAGGATCTTTGTACCTCATCTACATGAGAAACGCCATAAAATGCTGGATTTAACGAAAATTGCGAGGCAAATTCCTGGTATTAGTCAGCACCTCAAGGGGGAGGCAATTGCTAGTCGTCAACGCTTGGAATTGGCTCAAAAACTGCTACTACAGACTGGCTCGCGTCAGGAGGAACTGGTAAAGGCTCACCAACAATGGCGCGATCGCTTTAATTTTACAGCAGCAGTGCCAGTGGAACCCCTCGATGCTCGCTTTGAGCTGAATGTGGCTCCAGAAAGCCATACGGTTTTTGCTACCGATGGTTCCCAAATTTCCCCTTCTCACCACGAAATTGCCTATTGCTATCTGATTAATGTTGGTCGGGTGATGCTGCACTATGGACAAAGTTTGTATCCTTTGTTGGATAACTTACCAGAAGTATTTTATCGACCCGAAGATTTGTATGTTTCTCGGCAGTGGGGCATTAGTACAGAAGAGTGGATGGGGCACCGACGCACTGCCTCGGAAGCCTCAATTTTGGCAGAAATGGCTTGCCGTTGGGTTCGGCCACCGGGACCTCACTTTCACATTCCCAATTTGGCAATGGTGGATGGCTCTTTAATCTACTGGTTTCTCGATAAGCTTCCAGGGGAGGCACGCGATCGCATTTTGCCTCCAATTTTAGCAGCTTGGGAACAGTTACGTTCAGTTAATGTGCCCCTAGTTGGTTACCTGAGTGCCTCTCGCAGCACCGAAGCAATTAACTTCCTGCGGCTGCAAGCTTGTACCCAGCCGAGTCATGATTGCATGACTCATTGTAGTAGTATCAAAGACAAGTTACCCTGCCAGGTAGTTGATCCTCTGCGAA
>JAAHGR010000649.1 GCA_010672425.1 Symploca sp. SIO2E6 | reverse complement strand
TCCCCGTATCAAAAACGCGATCGCACTACTTTATTCATCATTAATGTAGGTTGGGTGTAACGGAGTGAAACCCAACGCAACACACAAGAAGTGTTGGGTCTCGTTGCCTCGACCCAACCTACATCTAACTATTAGCGTAAGTTGCTAGTGACAAGTATTAAGTGTTGGGATCCCCCCTAACCCCCCTTAATAAGGGGGGGACCGGATTTAAAGTACCTAGCGAAATATTAAAAACCTACCTTTGTGAGATTCAAAGTCCCCTTATTAAGGGGGATGCGAGGGGGATCTAACATCAGCTTGCGCTAATCGCTTTCTCTGGTAAATTAGGTAAAGTGACAGGCAAGATGCCTATTCCACAAAAAAACAATAATTGAATTTAGTGCTTCCCCGTATCAAAAACGCGATCGCACTACTTTATTCATCATTAATGTAGGTTGGGTGTAACGGAGTGAAACCCAACGCAACACACAAGAAGTGTTGGGTCTCGTTGCCTCGACCCAACCTACATCTATCTTTTAGCTGTGTCACGCCACTACTTGACCCTACCAAAACGCCCAGGAGGCCAGATACGGAAAACTACCTCACTGAAAATTTGCTCTCTAGGTACTAAAACTATTTGGAGCTTATCACCATTACTTGCATCTTTGCCTAAGACTAAATAGCACTTAGCAGGAATTTCTATCTTCACTTTCTCATACTTAGCAATTGGCAGTGTAGCCAGATAGTCTGCCTGAAGCAGTTTATCATTGAGATACAGCAGTTTTCGCTGTTATGTGGTACACCTTTATCCCCCCAACCCCCCTTGGAAAGGGGGGCAGTAAAAGTCCCCCTTTCTAAGGGGGATTTAGGGGGATTTTTCTTACTGTACCTCATAACATCGCAAAGCGCTGTAAACCTGTCCCTGGCGAATTTCAAAGGTCTCCCCTGGTAAACCGACAATTCGCATAAAGTCGTAATTCTCTAACAGAACAACACTACCCCGCTGAAACTCTCGAAAACGATGGGTAATGCGATCGCTTAAAATCAAGTCATTGCTCTGTAGTGTCGGTGTCATCGCTAATTCTAGTTTTGAGCTGATTGGAGAGATACTATCCCAGCAAAATGCTTGCGCAGAGTATCGTGAAGAAAGCGATAGCGCCCACCCACCTGTTGAATTAATTTGCGATCGTGAGCATACTTGAGAAACCGGGCATAGTTCCAAGGAATCACTCCTCTTTGGTAAAGAATCAGTCGCAACGCTAGGTGAGGAATCCAGTCTCGAGCTCCCATCATCAAGCCCAGAATTAGTACGACACCCAAGTATAAACGTAAAGATTCAATCCCATCAAAATCGACTCCTGGAGCCAGATACACCAGATACAATAGAGGACTGAAAACTAAGGGAAGAATCAGAGTCTTATTGATAGATGCTTTAATTCCTTGATTCGGAATTTCTCGTGCTTGAATTTCAGTTTTAAAAACATAAATCAGCCCTACAATCAGTCCTCCCATCAGCCCTACAATCAGCCCTACAATCAGCTCTCCCACCAGTCCGACAATCAGCCCTCCCATCAGCCCTCCCATCATCCATAAAATCAGCCCTATCAGCCCATTCCAAGAAATTTCAAAAGCATCATAACTTAAATTATGGGTACTAAAATCATCGAAAATCAGCCCGAAAATCAACCCGAAAATCAGCCCGAAAATCAACCCGAAAATCAACCCGAAAATCAGCCCAAAACTCAACCCGAAAATCAACCGATAAGCCAACCTTTCACCACCAGGATACAACCAATAAGGTTGCATATTCTCAATCAAAAACTCCGTAGCTGACTCAGCCTCCAATCGTCCTGCCAGATAAGTCAACCACTTTCTAGTCTCCTGATCCTTATAAGGTACACCTTGGGGATAATTGTTCCTATCTAAGGGCAATCTCAACCGCTCATCGATATAAGCTGCCAACAGTTGCTCTTCATTAGTAATTGCTTCACCCTGGTAAGCCACCACCATAATATTCAAAAACAGTGGCTTCTCTGCCAATTCTCTCATCTGAGCATTAGCTTGCATCACATCCCAGAGTTCAGATTTACCCAACCGCTGGAGATAACCTTGAATTTCTGATTTATCTGGAGACTGCAAGCAATAGCCTCCATTAAGTCGGTGTAACTTCTCCTCCCCTTCTCGATATTCCTGCCGACGACAGCAGACAACTAAGCGGCGTCGGATATCCTGTTGCAGAAACTGATTAATTGCCTTAACACACAGACGCTGCCGAGGAATTCCCAACTCATCCAAACCATCCAACAGGGGTAGCAGTTGATGGTTTTTCAACCACTGTTTACTGATAGGCTCAGCAATACTATAGTTATCTTTAAGCTGAGCCATCAACCATTCCTCGAGCGATTGCTGGTCATTTTTCCAAGCAGAAAGCTCAAAAATTACTGGTACAGGTGCTCTATCACTCCTTTGTGCTCTATCAATTAAATCCTTTGCCAACTGTAACAGTGTAGTAGTTTTCCCAGAACCCGGTTCTCCTAAAATCAGCAACCTACCCGCCACATCTTCTCGTTGAAAAGCCTCGATTACTTTAGTTTCCGGTGGCAGGGGAATCACCTTTTGCCGCTGACTACGCCCTACTTCCTCCCCTTGTTCCTCCATTGGCAATTCCAGGAATTGATTAACTTGTAATAAGTCTTGGTGTAGGGAATCCTGGAGTCGCTTAATCACCTCCAATCTTACTACCTTGAGCAACTCCTTGAGAAGGCGAGTTTGTTGAGAAGCAAAATTAGGGTAAAAAAGTTCCTGGAGTTTATCCCAAACAGCTGATATCAAGCTTTTTTTTTAGTATCTGTCTCTATTTTCAACAACTCAGGAGGAGGGTCTAATGGTAGGTTTACCAGAGGAACTTTTAGGCAATCCTTAACAAACCGCTGAACCCGACGATAAACAAGACTACCTTTCGACTCTGGCTTACAAATGTTAATATGGTTACAATCCATCGGTATAGGAATGACACCTGCGATACCAGGGTCAGCACTAGTCTGATTCACCACCAGAATCCCGAAAGTCTTCTGCTTCTCGCAATAAACCTCCATCGGAATCTGACTCAACTGCTTATGATTCCGATACACCAAATTCAATTCCCGTAACCGAGAATGGTTAGCTGCCAACTCATCTACACTGACAGTAGTACCCAGAATCCCCCCAATATACTTCATCCAACTAGCAAGATCCGAACCAGAATGGGGAGTAGACAAAAAAACAATACCCTTAGTTTGCTCAACAATTGCCTGCCACCTGGGAGTACCCCAATCCTGAGCATGACGCAGCAGCTGCTTAACTAACAGTCCCCCCAGACTATGGGTAATAAATACCAAAGGACGCTCACCAATCTCATAGGTATCTAGTAGTGCTAATGTATTAGTCGCCCGGTCTACCAAAGGCATGGTAGCACCTTTCCAGCGAAAAGGTTCTACCTCATATCCCAGAGACCAAATCCCCACATTTGACAAGTCTTCTCCCAACCAAGCGGGCCAGAAATTATCATCATTATCCTCTTCCTGGGGATGCCAGGTACTTCGCGCACTGCCACCGAGTCCATGGACAAAAATCACATCCCCGATCCTTTGTGGGTTTCGGCAACCAGAGATTTCGATTAATACAGGATCACTCACTAATTTGTTGTTGGTTGTTTGTTATTTGTTGTTGGTTGTTGGTTGTTTGTTATTGGTTGTTTGTCTTTTGAGGATTGACTTTATTCCTGACTGATGGTGGAATGCCTTTATAGGCGCACACCTATTCCATTGTTAATAATATTAGCAAACAATCAGGAAAAATGCAACCCGTATCTCCGACTTCTTCTTCGGGCTTATGGTCTGTAGGGGTGTGCGATCGCCTACAGAACCAATTGAGAATTGAGAATTGAGAATTGAGACTCAATAAGTAGTTGCCATTATAATTAATAAAGGAATAACTGTACTGGCAAGATGGCAGTTCCACTCCTTTCAGTTTTGGGAAGATTGATCTGATTGTTGTTGCAGTTGTTGGACTTGTTCAAAGGATAATCCTGTCCCTTCAGCTACTAGCTCAATGGATGAACCGAGCTCTAAAAGCTTGAGTGCGATTTCTAGCTGTTTCTCTTGACTACCTTCTTGGCGACCTTCTTGGCGACCTTCTTGGCGACCTTCTTGGCGACCTTCTTGGCGACCTTCTTGGCGACCTTCTTGGCGACCTTTTTTGTGACCTTTTTGGTAACCTTCAGCACTCACTTCCTGATAAAATCTAGTTTGTTTCCATTCTGTAAGTCCAAACATTACTTCCAATTCCCTCCAAGGACGTTTCGGAAATTTATACACCAAAGCTTGTTCTATTAATTCTATCGCATTCCTTTGCTGTGCCACTGGCAGAGCTCGCGCACATCTTTCGAGTTGTCTTATTCGTTGTGGGACATTAGCTTCTGGTTCTACTACCAGGCGTACCAGTCCTAACCCGATTGAGTTTGGAGTGTTTGGAG
>JAAHGR010000648.1 GCA_010672425.1 Symploca sp. SIO2E6 | reverse complement strand
TCACCTAACACCTAATACCTAGCACCTAGCACTAACGCTGAAGAGAGCGGGGGTCGAGAGCATCACGAAGACCATCCCCTAGTAAATTAAACGCTAACACTGTCAGGATAATCAACAACGCTGGAGGCCAAATCAGCCAGGGTTGTAGCACTAAAATTGAAGCATTGGTAGCAATAGATAGCAAATTACCCCAGGAGGGGTCAGGTTGCTGAATTCCTAGTCCAATCAAACTCAGCACCGATTCTGCCACAATAAAACTAGGAATTGCCAGAGTTGCCGAAATAATTACATAAGTCACTGTTTGGGGCAAAACGTGACGCAGGATAATGTACAAAGGTTTAGCACCCATAGCTTGCGCTGCCTGGACAAATTCCCGTTCCTTAATAGATAACACTTGTCCTCGAATCACCCTTGCCAATCCAGCCCAACTAATGAAAGAGGTAATCACGACAATCAATAAAAACCGTTGGGCGCTACTCAATCCTGGTGGTAGTACAGCGGCAAGAGCCACTAAGAGGTAAATGCTAGGAATTGTCATTAATACTTCTACTATACGCATTAAGGTGGCATCTACCCAGCCACCGAAGTAACCAGAAATGCCACCAATCAATAAGCCGAGGGGAAAAGAAATCGCAATTCCTACTAAACCAATGCTCAGGCTAATGCGACCCCCATATACTAGGCGACTAAACTGATCACGAGCCTGCTCATCTGTACCTAAGATATTAATTTTGCCCGCACCAACTGTGCCAAATAGGTGTAGATTGGCGGGTATTAGCCAAAACAGTTTGTATTCATGACCTTTAGTAAATAACCTGATGGGTGAGGGTTGTTGTTGATCGACAATCAATTCGCGATCGCCTGTTTCTAGATTTGTCGGCCCTTGGGTTATGGGGTAAACGTGGGGGCCAATAAATTTCCCTGTCTGCTGATTACGCCAGTAAATCTGAGTTGGTGGTAGTAGGGAACCATCTGGCTGGGATGAATAGGGATCATAGGGAGCAACAAAGTCAGCAGCAATGACACTCACATAAAAAATCAGTAGTAGTAATGCTCCTAAACGGGCCAGGGGATTCTTTTTTAGTTTCTGCCACCAATTCATACTTGTTAAATTGACCTCAGGATATATTTCTTAGAAACCGGGTTTCTTGTTGTGAATAACGACTCTCATATCAGCATTTTCCCAAGAAACCCGGTTTCTGGACTGGTACTCTAGGAGTATCTCAAGAGTTAAGCTGTTGGGCTAGTTCCTTGGATTCTTCTTCAGATACCTCATGTTCGACGACAAACACATTGGAGTAGAGATTCGCTTCTATTTGTTGACCCTGCTGTGTCAGAGATAGGTAGCGCAGAGCATCCTTAATATAAGGATAAACTCCATGCCAGTAAAACTTAGGATAGTTGCGCCTTAGTTCTCCAGGATGCCGGTATCCTAGAATTTTGTTCACCCCAGTTTCTTCAAACTCGTAGTACAAAGCACCTATTTTCTTGAGATAGTGAGGGTCACACATTTGACCAATCAAATTAGAGGCACGAATCAAGCCAGGGTAGTTAACCGTATCTTTATGATCTCCCTCATGGGGCACAGGAAAACGAGTTAGTTCAATATTGTGCTTGATATACTCAGCGTCAATTATTTTGTGGCCACCGAAGCGCTCATCAATAAATAATTTTGCCCGGTCTACATGATAAGGAGTTAGAGCCGCATCAGTGGCTCCTGGTGACAGGTAGACCATCTCAGCATCTTTTCCCGTCGCGTAAAGTCTTTGAGTGTCTTGGTCATCGCGACATACTCCCTTAACATAGCCAATTTCATGGCATACCAGAGAAATAATAAAATGTAACCAGTCGTCCGGGGTAACTTTACCTTCCCGGATCTGTTTACAGCGTAAAATTTCCTGTCCCACTAGGGCAACTAGGATCGAATGTTCGACATTATGATAGAGAGCATCGCTATTGGCAATATTTTCCATTGCCATATTTCCGGCCCAAGCAATAATCTCTTCGTAGTTCGTGTTTAGTCCTCCGTAAGTCCGGCGATAGCCCACCCGAAGTTTTTCCACAAACGAATCAATCAAAATCTCAGTTGCGTTAAACATCCTTGATACTCACCCTTACTGAGTGCAATATTCTTAGAGCATTGCAGAATCGTGATCACAATCCTGGAAAAGCCTGTTGCTGGTTAAATCTCTTTCCCCTGAATGCTTTGAATCGACTCTACCCCAGTTCCTGGGAGGAAAAGGGCTTGGCTTTGACCTCAGCGGCACAAAACTGTTACAATCCTTACGTATTATTACAGATAATCGGTATAAATGGTATAAATAGGGAATAGGGAGGATTAAATAGATGTAGGTTGGGTAGAGGTAACGAGACCCAACTCAAATAGTGGAATAGATGTAGTGCGAGCATCTTGCTCGCTTTTTACCTAAGCGCTAGTGAGACGTTTGCACTACACGCACGCTACGTGAACGCACTACTGAAAACCTAAAATGGTGGAATAAGTAGTGGCGTGACACAGCTAAAAATGTAGGTTGGGTGTAACAAAGTGAAACCCAACGAAACCTTCTCCATTGTTGGGTTACGCTACCGCTTCACCCAACCTACTTATTCCACCATTTTAGGTGTACCACGCCACTAGTTAAAAAATACTTGCGGGTGTAGTTCAGTGGTAGAACGTCAGCTTCCCAAGCTGAATGTCGTCGGTTCGAGTCCGATCATCCGCTTTGCTTAAGAAAAATAAAAACCCTAAGTTGTTGCTATTCCCTGCTCCTTGCTCCCTTGTTTCTTAAGAGTTTAGGTTTGCTTCTTTCGGTAACTCTTTATCATAGACCTCAAACTCCTGTGGTGTCCCCTCTAACTCCTTGAGTAATTTATCGTATAACTCTTGATTCCCATTTTCTGTCTCCCATACTTCTTCCACCCAGCCTAGTAAAAAAGTCTCTATTGGATCAATTTGACCATCATCTTTGATAAAAGAACCCTTACTCAATCTTTCTTTCACCGCAGCACTATTACCAGGAAGATGCGTTAAAATATCTTTAGATATAAAATCCAACTTATCCTTAACTTGTGGATAAGCTTCAACTACTTGTTGGACTAGGAGGTCGAATACTTCTTTGTGGGTAGCCTTGGCCATGATTGGAATATCATTTAATTCATCCTAGTTAGGATAAGTTTTTTATTTTAGCTTACCAGATATTTTTATTTTTTTTTTATATTCAAGAAAAGGCAATAGGTAAAAGAGATAGAGGTAACAGGGGGCTCCGGAGCATTAAATAGGCCATGTTTCTTCCATTTATAATAGGTGCAGCTGCATCTGTGGGGTGACTTTCCAGCATTTACTGTTATCCTTGGTACAAGAAAATGGTATCTATGGGCTCAAAAGCCTTGCACTTTAACCAGAAAATACCTAATGAACTCTTGACTTATTACTTATTACTTATTACTTATTATTTATTACTCATTACTCATTACTCAAACCATGTTCTACCAACAAGAAAAGCAATTAGCAATTGAAGCAGTTACTGCTGCTGCCAAACTATGTGAGCAAGTCAGACGAGAGCAAGGTTCTTCAGCGATGAAAAAACCTGATCATAGTCCTGTCACTGTTGCTGATTTTGGGGCGCAGGCAGTAATTTGTCAGGCACTGGCGTCGGCTTTTCCTGATGATTCAGTAGTGGCAGAAGAAGATTCTGCTTTTTTGCGATCGCCTGCTAATCTGGAACAGTTGGCTCTAGTGACTAACTATGTCCAGGCTCAGGTAGCAGGTGCTACAGTTGAGGATGTTACTAGTTGGATTGATTGGGGAAATGGAACTGTTGTATCTCGATATTGGACTTTAGACCCGATTGATGGAACCAAAGGATATGTAAGAGGTGATCAATATGCCATCGCTTTGGCATTAGTGGAAGAGGGTGAGTTGAAGTTGGGAGTCATGGGTTGTCCGGCTTTACCGATTAATATGGCTCAACCGGATGGTGAGGGAGGAGTGATCTTTGTGGCAGTAAAGGATCAAGGAACAACGATGATTCCCTTGAATGGAGGTGAGCCACAAGCAATTTATACCACTAACGCTGATGAGGTTGCTTCCCGGCGATTAATCGAGAGTGTGGAGACAAGACATGGTAATGTTGCAGTGCAACAAGCAATTGTTAAGGATGTGGGACTGATTGCTCCCTCCCTACGGCTCGACTCTATGGCCAAATATGGTGTAGTGGCACGGGGTGAAGCGGCTCTTTATATCCGTTTGCCTTTTCCTCTTACCTCACAGAAAAGACAAAATATTTGGGATCATGCAGCAGGAGCAATAATTTTTTCACAGTAAAAAGCGGCAGGTCGGTTGGCGAGGCAGCAAAGCACCACCAACCTCCACAATCCGCAAAAGGTCTTTTATACCATACCACCCGTTAGAGTGATCGATACAAAATACCTGGGTTCGACTATGAGCGTTTTAACTGCAACAACTTTGGTATACGCTTACAGAGCTGGAATTACCGCGGCTGCTG
>JAAHGR010000647.1 GCA_010672425.1 Symploca sp. SIO2E6 | reverse complement strand
GTATAGTAATTCGCTTAAAAAGCCTTCCAAGACTACATAATTAGCTTTATTGCGCAGTAGCTTTTTGATAGCCCAATCAAAGCGGATATGGGGAGCAGGCATGATCGGTGTAATGGTTTGACTACTAGTATTGTAGCTAATATTTTGCCAACAGTATCAGTGTAACAGTCCCAGATGCCCGACTTCACAGAAGAAGTCGGGCATCTTAAGCCGTTAGCGATCGCAAAACCCAACGTTCCATTAGTGTACTACTTTACTTGTCCTCCTTGTCTGATCTTCACGCCCAATATTAAAAAACCTACCCTTGTGAGAGACCCAAAAGCCTCTCTCTTCACTCCTATTCTTCAGGAATGTGTGCCTCTTCAGGTGTAGTTAGGGGGGTGAATTCTGTTCCAGACAATACCCCCTATGAAAGCTAGTGAAGTTCTGAGGAGATATAACAACGGTAGAAGAGACTTCGGTGGTGAATGTCTCAGAGGTCAGTCTTTTAAGGGTAAGAACCTCTTATAACCAGATAAAAGCCTTGGCAGAAGGCGAGGTACAGGCGCTACTCGCTGAGAAGGATAATCGAATTTCGAGTTTAGAGAATATGGTAGAAACAGCGCTACAGCGTCCCGGTGTTTATGCACAAACCTATAACCATCAAGGAGATACTATGCCTGATAAAACTAGCAAGATCAGTATTAGTGGTGTTGAGCAATGGCGGAGAATGCTTTGGATGCTTTACCCACAATTCTCAAGCGGGGAACTGGGTTAATGAAGTTCCTTAAGACTAATTTTAATATTGAACTTGATGAGATACTGGAAAATATTCAGGGGATTTTGAACTTTTGAGACAACCGGTAAAAAAGTGTGGGGAGTGTGGGTCGCTCAAATACGCAAAATCTGGCTAGCATGAAATACTGCTAATTTTTGTCGTGGGTTGTACCAGACTCATCTACGTACAGCGGTTTGCGACTATCCCCTAAAAAATTAGTACAAAGTACTCAGCATATCCGCAAAAAACGGCTGAAGTCTTTACAGGGTAAGGGAACGTTAGCGGAGCGGGATGTTAGTCCAGTTCAGAAGGAAAGAATGGACATTTGCACACCCTACAAAGGAAGATGCGATCTTACCTAATCTCCATAACTATTAATTCTCCACCACTTTCTTCTGCTTTCTTTTGAGAGATAAGGTTCCAAGTCCCAGGGATAAAACTGTACCTAGGATAGTGTGGGGTTCAGGAACAGTCTGAGGGGTGACAGTTCTAGCTATGTACGTACCTCTATCATCGAAAGGTGGCGTTTCAACGAAGGGAAGAGACTCATTATAATTTCCCCTAGAGTCAAAAGTTAACAAGTCTGAGAATACACCAGTAGGATCAGGGTTGGTAAGAGCTAAGGGCGTGGCACTCACACCTTCAATATTGTCGAAACCAGTACCGAATAGATCCATTTCAAATAACAAATTTTCGGCTGGAAAGAAAGCAGGAAAACTAGTAAAACCATTCATGCCAGGGACAAACTCGGAAAGAGAGAAGTTTGTACCAAGAGGTGTTGTAAAATTGAGTTCTGTTATTTGAAACCCTACCCTTCTACTGTCAGCTCCAGTGACAGCAAAACTGCTATCTCTATCAAACACAAAAGTTCCTAAACTCATACCTAGGTCAGGATTGTCTGAAATAAATTTGACTTCACCTTGTACTAAATCTAGAGCAACTGCTGGTCTAGTAATACTGAGTAGCGCAGCGGAAGTAAGAACACCAATTAATGCTTGTTTTAACATAGCTTGAATCTCTTAATTCACCCACTCTGGTGCTGATTAAGTTTATATTAAAGAATAATTGGGGTAGTCGAAATCAAGTTTTGATGAAGTTATCGCTGAATTAGATAAAGTTTTTGCAAAAGAAGCTGCCTTGTTTCTCAACAATCTACTGGCGTGACACAGCCCGCAAGGAGTGTTGGGTCTCGTTGCCTCGACCCAACCTACATCTCATTACTCATTACTCCGTATTCCACAGTCATTCCAGCTTGGCGTAAGCGCTCAGCCAACGCATCACCTAAACCTGTGGCAGGGGTCAAGATGCCACCACGCGATCGCCCACCGGGTAATCTATCCTGATGTAATGCTAATGTTAGTGCTGATTCGCACATAAACTTGACGGTAGCTCGGTTCCCTGGATCGCCTTGATCTTGAATTACCCCCTGAACCCAGGGTCCATCCCCTGCTTTCCCTAAGAGTTCACAGCGGAACCAACCTTCATTCATCGTTTTCTCCGATGGACCTGCACCGGGTTGGGGTATTAGGGATTTGAACAAGGGACGCAGTATCGGTTGCTCCATCATTGTTTCTAATGGGGCCATTAATGCTTTTATCCCTACTGCCTTGAACCCAGCTAGAGGTTGATCAAATTTCAGGTATTCCTGATAGGTTAATTCTGCTCCATAGGGGGTTTGCCACTGGTCAAATAAGGCTTTGCTGCGGCGTACCACTCGCGTGTTAATTGGTCCCATGAAAAAGGGTGCAATCCAGGTTTTCACATCTGGGTCATAGTGAGGATATTCTGGATCTCGGTTGCGCTGAATGTCGTTTTGAGAATAGGTTCCAGGAGGGTTGAGGAGGAATGGCTCACGGACTTGCTCCCACTGTCCTGACTCATGGAGGTTCAATGCAGAAGCCAATGTGCCACCATTGAAGCCTCCCATTGCCTGAAAGTAGGCTTTCACTTCCGTACAGAATGTGCCGAGTTCCTGCTGTATGTAGCAAACCATGAGATAGGTTCCCAAATCAGAAGGGACTGAATCGAAGCCGCAACAAGGGATGATACGGGTTCCTTCCGCCGCTGCCTTCTCGTGATAACTCTCAATTAGAGCTTTGACCCACGGAGTTTCCCCGGTAATATCAACGTAGTGGGTACGCGATCGCACACAGGCATCGACAATCGAGGTACCATAGAGAGCATAGGGACCTGCGGCATTGAGCAACACCTGGGTTTGAGCCACCATCTCATCCACAGCAGTTTGGTCTTGGCTATCGGCAACCAAAATGTTAGCTGAATTGGCTCCAACTCCAACTTGAGCTTTCACGGATTCTAATTTTTGGCGATTTCGTCCGGCAATTGCCCAGCGGATATCTTTAGTAGAGGTGTGGTTAGCGAAATACTGTACCGTTTGTTGGCCAACGAAACCGGTAGCACCATAAAGGATGACATCGTAGGCTCGCTCAGTCATAAGATTCCTTGTTCCTGCTAGTACAATGATGAATAAAACTAACTCTAAAGTAATATCCCTAGTTGTTAATTTCTGCTATTATTATTTTACAATGGGGTGGGTTTGCACTTATATATAAAGAGATTATTTATCAATACCTTCTACCACCTAACAAACCATGCCCAAATGGTTTAACACCGCCGGTCCTTGTCAAGCCGACATTCACTATATGCTCTCTCCCTTAGGGCGACTACCTCAATTAACTCGGCTGATTGAGCAAAGGGGTTACTTTGTTATCCATGCTCCCCGACAAACAGGTAAAACCACCGCTATGATGGCACTAGCTCAGCAGCTTACTGCTAGTGGACAATACGCCGCCGTGATGGTGTCGGCAGAAGTAGGAGCCGCTTTTCCCCGTGATCTAGGGGCAGCGGAAAAAGCTGTACTAGGGAGCTGGCGCAATAGTGCTGAGGGCTATTTACCGACGGAACTCCATCCACCTGCCTGGCCTAATGCTGATCCTGGAGTGCGCCTACAGTCTGCTTTAACGGTTTGGGCAAAAGCCTCCCCCCGTTCCTTGGTAGTCTTCATTGATGAAATTGATGCTTTGCAGGACGAAACCCTAATTTCTGTACTCCGTCAATTGCGCTCCGGGTATCCCCACCGTCCACAAAGATTTCCCCAGGCTTTGGCACTAATTGGAGTACGGGATGTGCGGGATTATAAGGTAGCTTCGGGAGGTAGTAAACGCCTCAATACTTCTAGCCCCTTCAATATTAAGCTAGAATCCCTAACACTGCGCAACTTTACCGCAACAGAAGTAGCCCAGCTATATGGACAACATACTACGGAAACGGGTCAAGTCTTTTCCCCCGAAGCCGTACAAAAGTCTTTTGAGTTGACCCAAGGACAACCCTGGTTAGTCAATGCCCTAGCCAAGCAAATTGTAGAAGTTATTGTGCCGGATCGCCAACAAGCGATCGTGACTAACCATGTGGAGCAAGCCAAAGAAATCCTGATTCAGCGGCAAGATACTCACCTCGATAGTCTGGCTAGCCTGCTGCGGGAGAAACCGGTGCGAAGTATCATTGAGCCTATACTAGCAGGACTTGACTTAGGGGATATCCCCAACGATGACCGACAGTTTTTGGTAGATTTGGGACACTACGGAGAGAACAAAGCCAGCCTCAATATCAACATCATTAGCCTCGACATTCACAACTACGCCGCACTCCCTCAGGCGGGATTGAGCTGGAGCGAACTCATGGAAGTGAGCCTGGATTTTCAAGACGGTGCCATGGTGGCGAGCTTCCCCGGCACCCTGATGCGA
>JAAHGR010000646.1 GCA_010672425.1 Symploca sp. SIO2E6 | reverse complement strand
GCCTTGGAGCCTTGGAGCCTCGGAGCCTTAGGCTTGTGTTGATTCAATTCTTTAATCCAAAATCTAAATAAATCTAAAATCTAAAATCTAAAATCTAAAATAGTTTCTCAAGAGTAATGAGTGATGATGTAGATATAGATTTGTTTCCTATCTCCCTATCTCCCCATCCCCCCATCCCCCCATCCCCCCACCTGTTTCTCTCACTACCAAATTAGCTATGCCAAGCCACTCTCAGGATATTATTCGTGAATGTTGCCATCAGGCATGGTAGCACCGCTAAGATTAGCCTGCTCATCCCTTTCTCCTAGATCCGTCCCCTCAAGATTAGCCTCTGAAAGGTTAGCTTGTTCTAGGTTTGCTTGCCTCAAATTTGCCGTTTGTAGGTTGGCACAGGAGAGATTGGCTCCACTCAAATCTGCCCCATGAAGATTTGTACCATAGAGGTTGGCACCGCTCAAGCAGACTCCGCTTAAGTTCAAGCCACTCAGACTTGCTCCCATCAGATTTACTTCAGTCATATCCGTACCGCTGAGTTTGACTTCACTGAGTCTGGCGTTGTTCAGATTAGCTTTACTCAAGTCTGCTACCGTGAGGTTGGCTGACTCTAAGTTAGCCTCATTCAAATTAACCTCACTCAGATTAGCCTGAATCAGGTTCGCACCAGTTAAATCAGCTTGCGCTAAGTTCGCTTGCACCAAATCCGCTTCATTAAGGTTCGCCTCCCTCAGATTGCTCCCATACAAACTTGCTTGCTGTAACTCTACACCACTGAGGTCAGTTTCTTGGAGATTGGCCTCCTCTAACTTTGCTGCCGCAAGATTGGCTTGTTTCAAGTTGGCCTTTTCTAAGTTAGTATGACTGAGGTTGGCTTGAAACAAATCGGCTTTGGCAAGTTCCGCTTCCGTAAGGTTCGCTCCAATCATACTCACTGCTCGAAGACTAGTTCTTCCTAACTTAGTTTTTGTGAGGTTAGCTTGAGAGAGATTTAAGCCATTGGGGAAATGCACTCCTGTTAAATCCATTTCGGCAAGGTTAATCCCTGTAAAGTCTCTTTCCCCTTCATTAACCCGTCTGCAAAATTCTTCAGCACTGATTCCAGTATCTTGAGCAAGCCCATCACTCTCTTGGGCTTCATTCAACTCAGCCGAAGGTGTCTCCGGTTGTGAGATAGCTGACGGTTGTAGATTTTGCTGTTGATGGAAATAGGCAATGGCCTCGGATAGGTTACCAATCACCTCCTGCAAACTTTCCATCTGTTGTAACTCAGGTCTTGTATTGAATTGTGTAGTTAAGTTATCTAGCTGGTGTTTAATCTTTACAGCATACTTCGCTACAATCTTTTGCTGCTGTTCAAGCTGCTCAATCCTCGAAACCAGAGATGCTAGATCTATTTCTGGGTTACCCATCTTGTTTAATATTTAAGGATACTCATTCTTATTTTCGACCAATTGCCCTTAATTGTCTCAGTAGAGAGCCACTGGGAGGTAGTATCTATCCATTACGCAAAAGTCGCTGAAACGCTTATTATGCTGTTCGGGAGTATCTTTCAAACCCTTGCTATAAAAGGATTCTTATCAAGAGCAAACCCAAATTGCAACCGTTTATGAGAACGACTGGTATATAAGGATTACACCGACTTGTGCCTAACGCATAGCTCTTAGGGGAGGGGTTTGGGGTGAGGTCCCCCACATCGATTCGCCAACAGTATCTTAAAAACCTACCCTTATGAGAGAGGGGAGAAGGAGGAGTTTAGACTCAGGTTATAGTATATCCTATCTCTCAAGTTATACATCTCCTACTGTAGGGACATCTAAAATAAATGCTTCTACTTGTCAATATCATGTCCTCCTGTAGTGGTGCATCTTTTAGATCTAGCGACGTAAGTACTGGTAAACTTATGCCATGTACTACGTCGCTTGTTACTATTAACGCTGCATAGGTGTTCTCTCTGCTAAGCTAAAACGCAATATAGTGTTTGAGTGCAAAAAAAACCCTATATATGGAAATACCCCTTGGGGTCAGAAAAATTGTATTCCTCTTCCTCAGCCCCCCCCTGCTCCCTCAGCTCCCCTGCCCGTTGACAACGAAATTGTTACCTTAACTTGTCACCATTGCCTAACACCTAACACCTAACACCTAATATATGGCAACCCAAAATTACATTCCTCTTGCAGCAAGAATTTGTTTATCTATAATTTTTATCCACTCTGGGATCAATAAAATTATGGGCTTTAGTGGTACTCAACAGTTCATGAGTGCCAATGGCATCCCAATGGCACTGACGGGTCTATTGTTGGTTGCTACTATTATTGTTCAACTAGTTGGTGGACTATCAGTACTACTAGGTTATAAAACTCGTTGGGGGGCAATTCTGTTAATTCTTTTCTTGATTCCGGCTACCCTAGTTTTCCACAGTCCTTTTGATCCCAAACAAATGATTGCTTTTCTCAAGAATTTGGGACTGATTGGGGGATTACTGATGGTGAACTACGCAGGAGCCGGTGCCATAAGTCTGGATGCACGCACTAAGTAGGGTTTGCTGAATAAGTAATAAGTAATAAGTAATAAGTAATAAGTAAGAAGGAATGAAGCATTTCTCCCGCGTTTTGAGCACTCGAATTACTCGGTTACCCAGGGATTTCCCCGCAAGGAGTGCAAGGTTTTTGAACCACCCATATTCAATTTCCTTGCACTTGGAAAGGTAAAAAAATTCAAGGTTTTTCGACGATTTGCGGTAAAAATCCTTTCATATCAATTCCGGTTGTATCGGAATGATTAATAATTTGGCTTTTTGGTTAGAAAACATAGACGCTGGCGGGCGCAAGCATTGCGCCCCTACCAGAGTGAATATTATACCAATATAGCCGAAATTGATATCATTTAGCGATCGCCTGATCACTTTCTCCTGTCCGGAAAATACCTATTATCACAAAAATAATTATTTGTCAAAAATCTCTGTAACGCTTACTGAATAACCTTCTTCCTTATTTCTTCCTTCTGCCCTCTGCCCTGGAGCCTTCTGCCTTCTTTCTCAAGAGGCGATCACAAAACCTAATATTCATACTTTATATATAAGCGCACACCTTTATCCATTATAAATAATAGCAAAAAATAACAACAAACGCAACTACTTTCATAAACTTAACTCTAGCTGTAACCCAGTGTTGCTAGTAGGCAACTTCATTGGCTGACCCGCATCCTGTGCTCGATAAAGTTCTTGAAGAAAGCAGGCAATTCGATAGGAAAATTGTACTGGGACAGCATTGCCTATCTGCTGATGAACATGGCGCTTATTGCCTCCATGAAAAACCCAGGAATCTGGGAAAGTTTGCACCCCGCGCATACTCGCGAGCAGTAAAACTGCGAAGACGGCTCGCACTGATGCGCCACAGTTTTAGATCAATGTTGGGATTTCTCACAAATAATCCATTGACTCTATCCTTGTGTTTTCTCTCGGCTATAACATTGCCCTGAGCCCAACCCCAAATGGTTGCAGTGTCTATCGCAGGAAACGGAGTATCGAGAGATCTAACTGGATGTCCGTCGGAGCCAGTTCGAGAAAATCTACACGGTACGGGAACTTCAGCCGGATCAAATGCTTCTCCAGTTTCCTGGTGGACACGGCTCTTGAATCCCCATTGGGGAGTATGATTGGGAAGGATAATCGATAAATTATTAGCAATATCTCCCAGATATACTTTTGCTGGTGTATCTAATTCTGGCATCGGCCAGTGGAATGCATTGGGGAATCGATCGAAACTGGCGATAAAAATAAATCTTCTTCTTGTTTGAGGCACTCCAAAACCAGATACCTTGAAAATATGATGTTTGACATGATAGCCAAGACGCTTAAATTGCTCTGCAATGACTTCAACAAAAGGTAACCCGCTGTTAGGGTCTTTCATTGTCCGCAGATTGAGAACATTCTCGATTACAATAAAGCGAGGCTTTTTACTCTTGGCCATTCGGACAACTTCTTGGAAGAGAAAGTTTCTCTCGTCACTCTCAACACGATTTCCCCCCAAGGAAAATCCCTGACAAGGAAAACCTGCTAAGATTACATCGCTCTGGGGTAAATCATTTTCTGACAACTCTCGAATATCAGCTTCTGCAACATGCCAATCAGGTCGATTATCGCGAAGTGTCTTAACGCTCCAGCTATCAATATCTATAGCATACAAGTGTTTAAACCCAGCCATTTCAAAACCAAGGTCTAAACCACCAGCACCGGAAAAAAGACTTGTAAATGAAAGTACCATTTTAACGTAGAGTCACTATTGGCCCTGAAGACTGAATTGAACGAAAGACCCCAAACGAATGCTGATTGCCTGCGCTTGGATTATCTATATAAGATGGTGTTGAGCATAGGAAGCGATTTTTTTTTATGACATTACGGTAGATTGAGTAATTTTGTGCTAGACTAATTGAAGTGCATCAATGTAGCGCTTATGTCTCAAAAATTTTGACCACCTAGAGAAGCGGCTGCAGCGAAGGGGTGTTCATCGGCGAAGGTTGACTTGATGGGA
>JAAHGR010000645.1 GCA_010672425.1 Symploca sp. SIO2E6 | reverse complement strand
TTAACCAAATTAATGTGTTCATCTTGAGTCTCCTAAATTGTTGTTGGTTGTTGGTTGTTGGTTGTTGGTTGTTTGTTGTTGGTTATTTGTTGTTTGTTGTTTGTTGTTGGTTGTTTGTTGTTGGTTGTTGGTTGTTGGTTGTTTGTTGTTGGTTGTTTGGTGTTGGTTGTTGGTTGTTGGTTGTTGGTTGTTGGTTGTTGGTTGTTGGTTGTTGGTTGTTGGTTGTTGGTTGTTGGTTGTTTGTTGTTGGTTGTTTGTTGTTGGTTGTTTGTTTGTTGTTTGTTGTTTGTTGTTTGTTGTTTGTTGTTTGTTGTTTGTTGTTTGTTGTTTGTTGTTTGTTGTTTGTTGTTTGTTGTTTGTTGTTTGTTGTTTGTTGTTGGGGAATATCTCCCTTGTCTGCCTTGTCTCCCTTATCTACCTTGTCTTCTTGTCCCCGCGTCCCCGCGTCCCCGCGTCCCCGCGTCTCCCCATCCTTCTACGAATTCAACAAATGCTGGGGCACAACTACTAAGGTGTTACCCTCTCGTCTGACTACGTAGACTTTTTCGTTAGGGGCAATCTCTTCTACATAATCCTCACAACGAGCACGCCAGGAATTTCCTTCATAGATTACTCTACCTGTTTCCCCTGCCGGAATTGCTGTCAAGGTTTTGGCTTCTATGGAATCCATTCTGTTGGCTACTCTGGCTGATGGTAAGAAACGACGGGAGACAACTACTGTTCCTGTGGACAGCGACAGCCATAGCACGACTTGTAAGCTGAATGCCATTGTAGGCCAAAGATAGGTTACCAATGCCACTACCAAGGCAGACAGTCCCATCAGGAAAGCGACAAAAGCAGTCGGCAGGAACAATTCCATTAGGCAAAGCATTGACCCTGCTAGGAGCCAGAGTATTGCAGAACTTAGCATAGAGAACAGGTGGTAGGTGGTAGGTGGCAGGTGGTAGTCAACAACCCACAACAAACAACAAACAACAAACAACCAACAACAAACAACAATTTGAATTTCTTGAAACAACCATGCACTATTGAGAGAGAATATTACAAAATTCCCAGGCTATAATTCCAATTTATCTCAGCGGTAGGGGATTTAAACCCAAAGCAGTAAAAAAATTAATTTAACGGTTATGAGCAGTTCCGAGTCTCTAACAAATCTCTACCTGTGGGTAGATGCTGAACCAGCTATCGAGATTGGAGTGGGAGAAGAAGTTGCCTACAGATATCGGGTTGTTGCTCCCTGCATTTGGCAGGATACTCTACCGGAAATAGCCCCAGAGGTTCCTGAGCAACTCGATGGTAAGCTTCTTCCTTACTTGCGCTTGTATCCCTACCGCCTTCATCTTCCAGAGGTGTACGGGGTGTGTCAGCTACCAGAATCGGCACCGGATTCAACGGTAATTTTACTAGAAAATGTACCAATTCAAGCCAGTGGTGAGTTGTGTCCTTCTCTGGAGTCTGTTTGGTCACAGGCATCGGCAGTGCGTCAGGTCTATTGGCTGTGGCAGATGTGGGAATTGTGGAAGCCTTTAGAGGAATTAGGTGTGGTTTCCTCCCTCTTAGTACCTGATAATTTGCGGGTGGAAGGCTGGCGGCTACGACTGCTCCAACTTTATACTGATCAGGCTCCGGAAGCAGCTACTGTTGCTGGCGCTCCAGATTCGGTAGTGACAACCCCTGGGGAAGCAGGTACTGCTTTGATGAATCCCCCGATGACAGCTAGTCTCCAACAATTAGGAGAGTGCTGGGCAATTTGGTGTCGTAGAGCTTCAGGGGGGTTGACCCAGCCATTACAGGAGATTGCTCAGCAGCTGCAAACAGAGCAACCACCACTCAGCCTCATCGCTTCCCAACTCAATCAACTATTGTTAGAACAAGCGGCTCTTCAACCTCTACGCTTGCAAGTGGCTGGTGCTACTGATCCGGGTCCGAGTCAAAGCCATAATGAAGATACTTGCTATCCGCTCATTGCTGATCTACCAATGGATTCTAACTCATCGAGTGATCCTTTGATTCCCTATTTATCCATTGTTTGTGATGGTATTGGTGGCCATGAGGGAGGAGAAGTTGCCAGTAAAGTAGTAGTAGAGTCGATCAAACTCCAGGTGCGGGGACTCTTGGCTGAGTTAGCAGAAGATCCAGAACTCATGACACCGGAATTAGTGGTTCAGCAGCTAGAGGCCATTATCCGGGTAGCTAATAATTTAGTTGCTTCTAGTAATGATCAACAAGCAAGAGAGTCCCGGCGTCGCATGGGAACTACGATCATTATGGCACTGCAACTGCCTCAGAGAGTGCGGACGAAGAAGGGCATGGGTAATGCTCATGAACTCTATATTGCTAATGTGGGGGATAGTCGTGCCTATTGGATGACACCCCGCTATTGTCAGCAACTGACGGTAGATGATGATGTGTTAACCAGGGAAGTAAGGATGGCTCGTAGCCTGAAGGTAGAGGCTTTGGCTCGCTCTGATGCTGGGGCGCTAACTCAAGCGATGGGACCTAAGGACGGGGAGTTTTTGCATCCGACAGTACAAAGATTTATCTTGGAAGAGGATGGTTTACTACTGCTGTGTTCTGATGGTTTAAGCGATAATGATTGGTTAGAGGAATTGTCTCCGGATTACCCACGAGATGTTTTTAGTGAAAAGCTATCTGTGGAAGCTGCGGTTGAGTCTTTAATCAATTTGGCTAATCAAAAAAATGGTCATGACAACACCTCCGTCGTTCTTACCTACTGCCGCGTTACTCCCGAATTGCCTGTGGTACTGAATCTGACGGAAATTGGCAAAGGCAGCGATGGCTATGGACTTAACTTCGGTGATAACCAAACCTTTGTTCCTGCCTCTTTCCAGCCAGCAGGCACCAATGGGGATCTGCCAGAGTTAGCTATAGAGTCTCCGGAAGAACCACCGTCTGGTGCTCTCGTGGTAACCAATAGAACGACATCCGAATCCCTCACCCCTAGGGAACGTTGGTTCAAGGTAATGTTGGGGATTGTGGGAGTCTTGGTAGTTCTGTTTTCCACCGCTACTGCTTTATTAACGGCTCAGTGGCTCAGAAATCCTGAAGGATTCCAGGAAATGCGCCAGCGCCTCTTCCAACCAGAACAACTTAAGAAGGATTGAGAATTGGGAATTGGGAATTGGGAATTGGGAATTGGGAATTGGGAATTGGGAATTGGGAATTGGGAATTGGGAATTGGGAAATTTCTCCCTTGTCTTCCCCAGCTCCCCCAACTTCCCCATCTCCCCATCTCTCCATCTCCCCATCTCCCCAGCTCCCCCAGCTCCCTGTTCCCTGTTCCCTTCTCTTATGTAACAATAGTAAGGTTGCCTGGTTAAATTCAGGCTTTGGGAAAGCATTCGAGTACAGATATAGATATATGAAAGTTGGCGATCGCGTCCGAGTTACAGACTCTATCATTGTTTACAATAATCCTGAACACCGCAGTCAACCTTTTGATGTTAAGGGGTTGGAGGGAGAAGTTATAGGGATAGTGACGGAATACCAAGGAAGACCAGTGAGTGCCAACCTACCAGTGCATGTCCAGTTCCACAAGAAGTTTAAATGTCACTTTCGTGAGGAGGAGTTAGAGATTATCTGAATTCAAAGGAGTATCCCAAAGTTGCTTGTTTATCAACACCTACCACCTAAAACCTAACACCTAACACCTAACACCTACTAAAAAAAGGATTCCCAGAAAATAAACAACAGGAACAGCAGTAGTACTAAAAAAGTCCATAAGTCTCGCTGTATCTGGGGTTGGTAAACTGCTGTAGGGAAAATGTTAATTGGTTCTTCTTCTTCTTCTTCTTCTGGATGAATATCAACTACTGTTGCTTTGGATAAGGTGGAAAGGGATAGTTGATTGTCTAGCCTCGCAGATTGTTCATCTGCTGCTAATAAAGCTTCAATCAACCTTTGGGATCCTTGCAGACTTACTACTATTGAACCTGGTTCTGAGGTATCCTCTTCTGGAGGATATCCAGCTTGGTGATCCCTAGGTAGCCACTCATACTCAGTAAGATTTAACTCATTGATCGGTGGTCTAAACTGCTTGATCAGAACCTGCTCTTGCTGAGATAGGATTTCTTCATTAGCGTAAAATTCCAGCCAAGCTAGATTGACTTGGGAGACTACATGAGCAACAATTTGTAGGTCTCTGAGTCGAGGATGTCTTAACCACTGTTGCCTGATGTTCTGAGCTTTGCCAATATAAAGCAGTTGACGTTCACTATCCAATGTATAGGCAAAATACAGTCCTGGGATCTCCGGTAATAGTTCCCTGTGCTCTAGGGGCAAAGCTGGTAAACTAAAAATAGTTTCAAGGGTAATGGGTAGCTCAGTCATGCAGGGTGTTATTTGTTAAGTAGATCGGCAATATTACAGCGCTTTGCGATGTTATGAGGTACAGTAAGAAAAATCCCCCTAAATCCCCCTTAGAAAGGGGGACTTTTACTGCCCCCCTTTCTAAGGGGGGTTGGGGGGATAAAGGTGTACCACATAACAGCGAAAACTGCTGTAAAGT
>JAAHGR010000644.1 GCA_010672425.1 Symploca sp. SIO2E6 | reverse complement strand
TGAATTGCTTTGGCAATCAAATGCCTATTTTCTAGTTTGGATAAACCTAGTCGTTCCAGTTGTTTGATATCCTCAGTACCGGATAAAATAAGAGTAGGACATTTAATTAAAGCCAATCTTTCTTGCATATTGCTAGAATAAGCAGTTGCCGCCAAATTGCCATAGGGAGGATGGCCATAGCATTTCATCTCATCTAAAAGACAAAGGTGATTTAACTCCTGAGAACCGACGTAACTCTGACGCACTGACCACCTTTCTATAAGATCAGAAGCATTTTCCTTGATTTGTAAGGCTTCAGAAACCCTCTTAACTAAGATAGCTCTTTCTTCTTCACTAAACTGATCTATGTTACATAATATGAGTTTTTCGATTCTTTCAGGATAAGCTGCGGCAACTTCGGCTGCAACATAAGCACCGGTATGGTTGCCAAGGAGACTAGTTTTTGTAATGTTTAACTCATCAAGAAGGGCAATAATCGTTTTAGCATAGTCTGCGATGGAGTACATTCTGGGGGGTGGATCAGAATCACCTAACCCCATCAAATCCATCGCGATCGCACATCGGTTTTGAGCAAAAATTGGCATCAATTCCCGAAATTCCTCACTACTGCGGGGAGTCATGTGTAGTAATAGTAGCGGCTCGCCTTCCCCACCTATGCGGTAGAGGATTTGTCCATCTTCAGTATCCAAAAATGCCCTTTTTATTGGTTTCATTTTTTTATTACCAATTCTAAATTCTAAATTCTAAATTCTAAATTCTCAAAAAATCGACAACTATTTTAGCAACTTCTTCCGGCATTTGATTGAGCATCCACAGGGTTCCGCCTGGGAGTTCAACCTTTTGACTATGAGGAATCGCTTTTGAGAGCCAAAATTGATTTTCAGCCTTGGCTAAACCAGCTTTTTCTAAAATATCTAAAGCCTTTTCCCCAGACAAAATCAGAGTCGGACATTTGAGCAAACTAAATCTTGCTTGAGCATCAAGAAAGTAGCTGGCTGCAGCCATAGCAGGATATATAGGAGAACCAAAGCACTTTAAATCATCCACAACACAACGGTGATTTAACTCCTCCTTGCCAACATCATTGACACGAGCCAACCATCTTGCCATCAGGTGAGAGCCATCTTCCTCAATTTTAAACCCTTCAGTATATCTGTTGAGGATTATCTCTTGTTCTTGGGCGTCAAATCCCACCACATTACAAAGTATCAGCTTGTCTACTCGCTCCGGGTAAGCTGCTGCTACCTCTCCTGCAATATAACCCCCTGTAAGATTGCCAAGAATACTACTTTTTTGGATACCCAATTCATCCCAAAGTGCAATGACAGTTTTGGCATAGTCGGCAACAGAATATTCTCTGGGGGGTTTGTCAGAATCACCTAACCCCATCAAATCCATGGCTATAACACATCGGTTTTGAGCCAGAATGGGCATCAATTCCCGAAATTCATCACTACTGCGAGGAGCCATGTGTAGTAATAGTAGCGGCTCACCTTCCCCACCAATGCGGTAGAGAATCTGTCCATCTTCTGTATCTAAAAATGCTCTTTTTATTGGTTTCATTTGTGCCTAAATGATTGAAAACTATACCCAGCTTCGCTTTCAGCCTTATTGTGTTTCTCGCTTAAGTCTAATTTACAACACTTAAATCTAAAACTCGCTTGGTAGTGTAGCACATTATCTTAGATTATTGCGGAATGTTCTTGCTAGCAGCTGCTTTTGTGGATATTATTAATGATTCCTTTATGGGAACCGACCGTTATGAAATGAGGAATTGAAGAATTGAATAGCGATCGCAGTGTTATTGTCGGCGATAGATACCTCTCAATCAATGACGTGATCAGTGTAGCCCGTTAGAGATAAATTTAGAAAATACCGTAGGGGCGGGTTCACCAGCTATCTAGCACATTGACCAGCCAATGAGATAAACCCGCCCCGGTATAACCCAAGATGAGCTCACCAGATGCCGGGGCGGGTTTGGCCAAGTTATCGTTGAACAGAAAGATATTGAGCGAACCCGCCCCTACATGGTTGGATATATAGCAAATAATACTCATAATTGCAACCAATAAAAAAATGCACTGGCATCTTGCCAGTGCCACGTATTTTCTGATTGTTTCTAAGCTAAGGTGCATCTAATTTACACTGCATTCAGTTATCAGTTTTTTGTGGAACAGGCATCTTGCCTGTCATCTTTTATTGGAAACATTCAAAGTGAATGCGTCTTAGCTTATTCAAGTAGTTTTCCCAGCGAGTGGGAAGCATACTGGAAACGTTTACACTAGCTCAACATTCTTCTGGTTTCCATTCAAGTAGTTTTCCCAGCGAGTGGGAAGCCAAGGGTTTTTTTGGTTGCAGCTGGAGGAGTACAGTTTCCATTCAAGTAGTTTTCCCAGCGAGTGGGAAGTTTTAGCAAAAGTCCATATGGAGAATATTCCATATAACGGTTTCCATTCAAGTAGTTTTCCCAGCGAGTGGGAAGCCGCTAATCTGTGCAGGATGCACCAGCATTATCATGTTTCCATTCAAGTAGTTTTCCCAGCGAGTGGGAAGAGTTCGTTCAGGGGGCTTTACCCCCTAAGGGTTTCAGCCGCCAAATCGACGCACCTCTAATTATAGCAGTACATCTTGCCAAAATTTGCAAAACATACACCCCTCAAATCCTATCTCCGTAAGGCATCGACGCACCTCAACGAAAAATATAGGGTTTCAGCGATTTGGCGAGTGGTGTCGATTTTTTGATTGAAAGGCTTGCCTGGTGGGGTTTTCAGGGGAATTTTCGCACAATTCCCTTCCGCGTCTCCTTGTCGTCTATTGGTATAGCAAATACTATTTAAATTTGGAGTTCGTAATTAGCGATCGCATCTACAACATGGCCACCAAAAGTTACAATGGGAATGGAGAACCTAAACTGAACTAATATGACCGTAACAAAGCTGCTTCCGACCCTCAAAAATCTCTCCCGTGCAGATAAGCTAAGGATTATGCAGTTTTTAGTCCTTGAGCTTGCTAAAGAGGAAGATGCGCTTTTGCAACCTGGAGCAACCTATACTGTTTGGTCTCCGTATAATTCCCATCAAGCTGCCCACAAGCTAGCTGAGTTGCTGGAAAGCGCTATAATTTAGATACAAATTGCTTAACAAGAACAACTTAAACAGATATGAACAAGCTGCCAGTGGAACAAGAGCAATTTATGAGGCGCGTGTCTGACATAGTGGACAAATTGATGCCACATCAGCAGATATTTCAAGAGAGGTTAGATCGAGGTGTCATTATCGAGCTATTGCTCAATCTTTTTCAAAAAACCTTTACTTCAGAAGAAATCGGTGCTCTTAATAATCAAGATTTAGCTAGCAGAATTGAAAAAATAATGATTCTGGAAGCAGTCTCTGGTACATTGAACGAATTATCGCCAGCTCAAATTGAAATTTTTGATACAGTAGTAGAAGGTCGATAGTTGTTATGGGCTATCTGTTAGATACAAATATTGTCTCAGCATTTTTGAAAAGAAATCTCACACTTAATCAGAAATTTCGAGAGGTAGTTGCTCAAGAGCAGGAAGTTTTTATCAGTTGTATTAGCTACTACGAAATTAGAAGAGGGCTATTAGCAGTTAATGCTACTAGGCAAATGGCTAATTTTGAGTTGTTTTTGCAATTGGTTCATATTTTATTATTAGATGATTTAGACATTCTCGAACAAGCTGCTGTAATATATGCTTCTCTTAAGCAGAAGGGTAGACTGATACAAGATGCAGATATTTTGATAGCGGCTACAGCAATAGCCAAAGGTTTAATTTTGGTTTCCAATGACTCGGATTTATCAAGAGTTGAGGGAGTTGGTTTGGAAAATTGGTTGCTGGAAGAATAGTATAGGTTATTGCTTGGCAGCTTAGCGATTAGCTTTACCACGTCTCTCTACTACTAATGGGAAGCGCTATATTTTCCCTTCTTCTTCCCCATTGTTTTGTCTGGGGAATAGTTTATATGCCCGCACCTTCTCCATTATTAATGATATTAGCAAAAAGTAATCACAATTGCAACTAATACATATCTGGGAGATACACGGGGTGCAATCGTTATACCGCCTTGAAATTAATGATACTGTTGGCGAATCGATATGGGGTCTGACCCCTCCCCAAACCCCTCTCCTCTTAGGGGAGGGGCTTTCCGGCCCCCCCTTCCGTGAATAAAAAGTTTCATCCTCTGTCTTCCCTCCTTACAGGGGGGAATGAGGGGGGTGGGAAGGGGGTTGGGGGGTTAGGTCAACAATTGTTGGACAAAGCACCAAAAGTCTTATCAATTCAGAACTTTAACAAGGTGGGGGGGTTTCACCCCCTCTTAATTCGCCAACAACATCATTAATTTCAAGGCTCATAGCTCAAGTCCGTTAAAACGGACTGAAAATAGCTGACGGGGTGACAATTTTGGCTACAATGTAGATTTAATGAGAGTTGCAGCTCTGTTACCTCGTTTATAATTGGGTCTTTTATGGGGAGAAAGAGCCATTAAAGATTCCGCTATTTTTTCAAAAAAA
>JAAHGR010000643.1 GCA_010672425.1 Symploca sp. SIO2E6 | reverse complement strand
TTGGCTCAGGCTCAAGTTGTGGTAGCACCTCACGGCAGTGGTTTGACGAATACGGTATTCTGTAGTCCCGGTACTAAAGTGATCGAAATCTTCTCCCCCAACTATGTGTACCATTGCTACTGGCTCCTGAGCAATTTAGTTGGTTTAGAATATTACTATTTATTAGGGGAGACCCTACCTGGTTATATTTTACACCAACTGATCTATCCCAACTCTCGGATTGAAGATATTTTTGTTAATCTCGATGAGTTGTCAAAGATCATGAAATTTGCTGGAGTAGTTTAACTCTTAAGAAAAATGATCAGTGTTGAGCCGGATTTGGTATCAGTCCATTTTAATGGACTTGAGCTATTAGCCAGGGGTTTGAACCCCTGGCGGGTAATGCTTTCACCATCTGTTTCCCATTCCCAAAAACCCTAGATTTCCTTTAATGGCAAATCCCCCATCCCTGCTGCGATAATTGCGGCAGTATTCTCCTTATTGATCCTAATTCTACCATTAACTTGCTGACGCAGAGCTTCCCATTGCCATTTACTGAGGTTCCGCAGCAAGGAAATTTCTGGTTCAGTTGTCATCTCTACCTCTACTTCATATAACAGATTCATCACAACAGTAGATATCACCATATCTGCTTCTTCTTCAGCAATATTGCTAGCTTCTATCAGAAGAGTCAGATTACTGCTATCGGGATCAGTCAGAATACCTCTCATCACCCCTGCCATATCAGTAAGTAAAGATTCTTCCGGTTGATTCCAGTCGGGGAAGATAATCAGATTAATTGCTCTTAATTTTAACTGCTCGGTGAAATCTTCGAGCCATTGCTGACGAGTTAACATTGCTTCTGCTGCTGTTAACCTTGGTACTAATTTTAAGGTGGCGTGAGCAGCCTTTTGAGCCAATCCCAAATCCCCCATCTTCTCTGCGGCTTGAGCCAAGTACCACAAATTACGCCAATGATTGCACTCAGCGTAACTAGTTTCCTCCTGACGCAACCAGACACCAGTATCATCGATAATCCGCAAACCAAAGGAAAGTCCCTGAGTACGTTCAAACTCATGTACCGCTTGCCGACAACCTTCCCAAAACCCGTAATCGTCAATTTGGATAATACCATCCTTAACCACTTGCTCGAAAAGATGATTCAATATATCCATTGTTGACTCATACCAGTCCCCATCAGCATGTAATAAGGCAATATTGGATATTTCTGACTGATATTGGGGAAGTGTTTGGGCAAATAAACCCTCAACAGGTACAACAAGATCCCTTACCTCTAAAGTTTGACATATTTGAGCCAAGCCTTCAAGTATAGGAGCTTTGAGAGTGCCTACTCCTAAACCCGTATCATTAGCAGGTATTCCTTGATGTTTATCCACATCCCTAGGTTCTGGCATACCGGCAAAGGTATCAAAGGCATAAAGAAGTCGTGGTCGTAGACTATAATGTTTAATCACAAATGCTAGTAGGGCTGCCGAACCTCCTCTCCAAGTACCACATTCGACAAAATTACCAGGAATGTCATCTAAACAAATTTGCTTGGCTAGAGAGTAGAGGGAAAATAATCTGGCTTCGCTTAGCATAGTGTAGGGTCGAATCGCAGAAAGAAGTTGTTGAAATTCACTAAAATCTTTATCTGTTAGTGCCAGATCCTGTACAGGGTTAGCTGTGAGAACCTTCCGACTTCTGCCTTCTGCCTTCTGCCTTCTTTGAAAAACTTCGGTTCCAGATTGTGCTAGTCTGTGATATTTGATGCTTAGCAACAGATCTCCCTGCTGCCAAAATAACCAATTGAGGTGTTTATTGGCAATTACGGAATTGGGATTGAGTTCAATAGCTGCCTGGAAAGCGACTAATGCTTGGGCAAAATTTCCTTGGCTAAAATCTGCTTGCCCTTGATGAATCAACTCAACTAACTGTCGTTGATTAAAATCTCTATCTAAAGGTTGATGAATAATTTGATCATCAAGTTCTTCTACATAGTGAAGTAGTTTTGTTATGAGCTGTGTATCTCTTGGAGCCGAGATACCACTAACTGCATAACCTTGTAAATGTTCTGGTAATTGCCAATTAATCTGCGGATCAGGTTGATGAGTAACCGGTTCAACCTTTCCTCGCCAAGCCACACCCATAATTTGCATGGTTTGATAGATCAGCGTCTGCCATCCTTGTTGCTTCAGGTAAGCTAAGCCTTGAGTGACATCTGGTGAAGCTAAATCATGGAATATAATTAAGGCATCTTCTGTTGCTAATTTCTCACAAGCGATCGCGTCATTGAGTGGTGCTGCTGCTTCGTGATTACCATCGATGAAAATTAATGACCATTGACGTTGCTCCTCAGCAGCAATCTCTGCTACTTTTTGAGGACTATAACCGGCTATTAGTCTCACTGAATCCAGGATACCAGCAGCCTCAAGAGAGTTGCTCACACTTTCATAGAATTCAGGCTTGGCTAAGATCGGATCAATAACATCAAGCTCAACTCCTGCTAAGGCTAAATGACAGGTTGACCAACCAAACCAACAACCGATTTCTAAGGCTCTTTTTCCTTTAAACTTAAGAGCAGTATTATAAAGGATCTGAGCTTCATCCCGACTGAGAAACCCAATAAAGGGATAGCGCTGATCTACGTACCAGTTATGGGGAATTTCCCGCCGGAGATAAGACCATTGACAACGGCTGGTATCACCAACGATCATATTGGGAAAACATTGATCAGGTCTGATAGTTGCTAATCCTGGTGCAATATAATCCCCAGTAGGTAATGCAGTCTGTTGGATGGCTTGAATGATCTCTGAGTTCCTGCGTTGTTCGATAAAAGCCTGTCGGACAACATCTTCTGTAGAGTCGTTTAATTCTCTCGGCTCTATCTGAGAAGCATAGCGTACAGTAACTTCAACTAGCTTCTTATTAGTTGTGATCAGTTGTACTCGGTTGTGCTTGGTACTCGTCAGATGTAAAATACCAATGGGTGTGTGGGGTAGGTAGGGTTCGACTAAGTAATGCTTACTGCTATCCCAAGCCGGTAAACCACAGTGGCAAGTCCAGTTACACCAGGCGGGAAGCAATTCAGTTTGAGCAAATAAATCTTCGTAAACTGTCAAATTTAAGGCTGTCTGATCTGTAAATAGGGAGATAGACTTTTGTAGTCCTTGATGGAGGTACTTTGCCCAAACTTGCCAATGAGGAGCATCTTGATGGAGTGCAAAAACCCCAGCATTAATTAAAGGATAACTGCATAAACGCCCAGCTACCTCCTCATCAAATACTGAACTGTATTGTTTGTGAACCCATTGCCACCACCAAGGCAATCCTCCATAGGGGAATTGACTACCACGGTCAATTTCTGGAACAATAGCTAAGCCACCGTATTCTGCCCCTTGGATCAACAAATCAACAGCTCTCCAGTCTTGGACCCACGCATCAGCATCAATCCACAAGTAAATCTCAAAACCAGGGAAGTACTTCGGTAAGTAGGGACGTGCTAATAAACCTTTGAGATATTCAGGAGCCTCATTTCTACCAGGAAAGTCAAATTCCCAATCCGCTTGCTTAATTATATCGACTTGTTCTTGTAGCCACTGAAGTTGTTCGGGAGTGCAGCCGAGATCAAAAAATCCGATAATGACTCCTTGCCCTTGGGGTTTATGCCGGATAGACTCAATCGTACCTTGAGCTAGTTCAAAGTACTCGGCGTTGGCAGCGGTAATTATGATCAATGACTGCACCAGTTTCTTCCTCAAAATCTCATTATCAACCATTGTAGGGGCGCACCGACGTGCGCCCTTCAAAATCTCTCCCCATTAACTAATCCGCAGAATTACAAACGACATGCGCCCTTCAAAATCTCTCCCCATTAACTAATCCGCAGAAGTACAAACGACATGCGCCCAATCAACTCACCCCCCATCAAACTGTATCCCACCCACATACCCCAAATTCAAAAAGGTAAATCAAAGGAATTAATCAATTTGGTTGGGTGCATGTTGGTTGGGCACACATTGGTTGGGCGCACGTCGGTGCGCCCCTACGTAATTGTTTGTGGGGGTGAGTTGATTGGGCGCACGTCGGTGCGCCCCTACGGAAGGTGGGTTGGTGATTATGATGATGCCGTGGAGATGGTTGGGCATGATAATCCACTCGTCCAGAATAACTTCTGGTCTTATTTTTGGGGTTCGTAACCATCCTTGGGCAACGATTTTACCCAATTGATTTAAACACATTTGGGAATTAAGAATTTCCCCAAACCAACATTGTCGATCGTTGCTGCAAATCGTGACAAAATATGCCCCAGATTGACTATAATCGTAATCTTTGAGACGAATTGAACGACGATGATGAATTTGGGGATTATATTTCATATATTATTTAAGATAACCAACCCTATACACAAAAATTATATTGCATTACAACCGTAGGGGCGCACCGACGTGCGCCCACCAACACCCTCCCCCATGAGCCCACACCAATCTCCAGACGTACCACCGACGTGCGCCCACCAACACCCTCCCCCATGAGCCCACACCAATCTCCAGACGTACCACCGACGT
>JAAHGR010000642.1 GCA_010672425.1 Symploca sp. SIO2E6 | reverse complement strand
TATTCTAAATTCTAAATTCTAAATTCCTGAAGCGCCTGCCGCAAATACTGTCCCGTATAAGACCTTTGATTCTTGGCCACTTCCTCAGGTGTTCCCTCAGCAATAATCTCCCCTCCCTTATCGCCACCTTCTGGACCTAAATCGATGAGCCAATCGGCACAACGAATAACATCTAAATTGTGTTCAATCACCAAAACTGAATTACCCTTATCGACTAAACGTTGCAGAATATTTAACAAATGATGGACATCATAAAAAGACAAACCAGTAGTTGGTTCATCGATTAAATAGATGGTTTTACCTGTAGCCCGACGGGAGAGTTCTGAAGCTAACTTGACTCGTTGGGCTTCGCCACCAGAAAGAGTTGGTGCTGGTTGCCCTAAGTGAATGTAACCTAACCCCACATCAACTAAAGTTTGCAGTTTGTTGGCGACTTTGGGGATATTTTTAAACACCCCTAACCCTTCTTCCACGGTCATATTCAAAACATCGGCGATGGAATGTCCTTTATATTTCACCTGCAAGGTTTCCCGATTATACCTAGCTCCTTTACAAACTTCGCATTGTACATAAACATCCGGTAGGAAGTTCATCTCGATCACATTCACACCTTGTCCACCACAAGCTTCACACCTTCCTCCTTTGACATTAAAAGAAAACTGCCCTTGCTTGTATCCCCTAGCTTTGGCTTCAATGGTTTGAGCAAAAATCTCCCGAATGCCATTAAAAACTCCAGTATAAGTAGCAGGATTAGAACGAGGAGTACGACCAATGGGAGATTGATCAATAACGATCGCTTTATCAATGGCATTGAATCCTTTAGGCTTACCTAATTGTTTGGGGAAGGGAATTTTCTGACCGAGATGATGTTGCAAAGCTGGGTAAAGCAGTTCGTTGACTAAGGTAGATTTCCCGGAACCGGAAACCCCAGTAACACAGACCAGTTTACCTAGAGGAATTTCCACATCCAGGTGTTTGAGGTTATTGCGATGGGCATCTTTGAGCACCAAGGAACGTCCATTGCCTTTTCTCCTTTCCGTGGGAGTGGCAATGATTCGCCTTTTGGATAGGTAAGCACCGGTTAGGGAATCAGTTGCCTCGAGCAACTTGGCTAAATCCCCTTGAACGACAATTTGTCCCCCATGAATCCCCGCTGCTGGACCAATATCGACAAGATGATCCGCTGTCCTAATGGTCTCTTCATCATGTTCGACAACAATTAAAGTATTACCCAAATCCCGCAATTGAGTGAGGGTTTTTAACAGGCGTCCATTATCCCGCTGGTGTAAACCAATACTAGGTTCATCTAAGACATAGAGAACCCCCGTCAACCCTGCTCCAATTTGGGTTGCCAGTCGAATCCGCTGTGCTTCCCCACCAGAAAGACTCATGGCGGGTCGGTCGAGAGTGAGGTAATCTAAACCCACATCCAGGAGAAATTGCAGCCTACTTTTAATTTCCTTGAGAGCCAATTCTCCAATTTGGACTTGGCGGGGAGAGAGTTGCAGTTGGTTAATCCGCTGGAGACATTCCTCAATCGACACCTCCGTTAAATCGGTAATCCGGTATTGTCCTAACTTTACCGAAAGAGATTCCGGCTTGAGGCGTTTCCCATGACAGACGGGACAGGGTTGATCTATTAGATATGATTCTAACTTTTGTTTGTGGGTTTCCGAGCTAGTTTCCTGATACTGACGTTCCAGGATGGGGATAATGCCAGCATACTTCCTGTGGTAACCTTGCTCCTTAGTATAAGCAGACTCGGCATCAACAAAGATTTTTTCTGAGGTACCGTAGAGGAGAATCTCCTGCTGTTCAGAAGTGAGTTGGTTCCAAGGAGTCTGGATTTCAAAACCATGGACTTGTCCCACACTATAGAGTAGGGACAAGTAGTAAGAATTATCCCGTTCCGACCAAGGAGCGATCGCGGCATATAAAGGTTGGCTGGGGTCAGGTATGAGCAATTCTGGGGAAAAGGTACGCAAATTACCTAAACCGTGGCAGTGAGGACAAGCACCATAGGGGGAATTAAAAGAAAACAGACGGGGGGATAATTCTTCCATTACCGCCCCATGTTCCGGGCAAGCAAAGTTTTCCGAAAAGGTTATTTCTGGGTTGGTTGGTGGAGAGGAATTACTAGTATTTTTGGCCGAGGTGCGTATATAATTATGCTCAGCTAGGATTGTTGCTAACTCTGCCGATGGCTCACCGAGTATCTCAATCACAGCAATACCATTAGAACGGCGCAGGCAAGTAGTCAAGGAATCCGCCAGACGCTCCTCTATACCAGACTTTTTGACCAGGCGGTCAACCACCACTTCAATATCGTGGGTATAATTTTTAGCCAGTTCAATCGAATCTGAGAGTTCCCGCACTTCCCCATCAACCCTCACCCGCACAAATCCTTCAGAGGCGAGACCAGATAGCAGCTTCTGATGAGTCCCCTTTTTCCCCCGAACCACCGGTGCCAGCAGATGAAACTTAGTCTGATCCGGAAGTTCCAGCAAGCGATCGCACATTTGATCGATGGTTTGAGGAGCAATATTGCGATCACAAACAGGACAGTGGGGTTCCCCTGCCCTACCAAATAATAACCGCAAGTAGTCGTAAATCTCAGTAACCGTACCCACCGTAGAACGAGGATTATGGGAAGTAGACTTCTGATCAATAGAGATAGCTGGACTTAAACCTTCAATCGCATCCACATCCGGTTTATCCAATTGTCCCAGAAACTGACGGGCATAAGCACTCAGAGACTCAATATAGCGGCGCTGTCCTTCAGCAAAGATCGTGTCGAAGGCCAGGGAAGATTTACCAGAACCGGAGACACCAGTAAAGACAATCAAGCGATCACGGGGTAGTTCCAAGTCGATATTCTTCAGGTTATGTTGTCTAGCACCGCGAATGCGAATCGTGTTGGTAGAGGGATGTTCGTTAAGGTTATCGGTGAGCTGGGTTGGGTCGGTTGGGGCTAGTTTAGGCATGAAGGACAGCGTTATATTCCTTAACAATTTTAGCGCTATTGATTATTGTGACAGAAGATATCAACAATGCCTTACAATCTTGTAAATAGGGAACAGGGAACAGGGAGTAGAAAGACTTGGGCTTGTATTGATTAAATCTAAAATCTAAAATCTAAAATCTAAAATCTAAATGCCCTTAACCAAAAAACCCCTACCCCACTTCCTGCATCTCTTATCCCGTCCCAATCTCTCCATGCGACTAATGGCAGTGGGACTAGCCATCACAATGTTCTTCCTCATCGTAGCCCTTCTCGCTCCCACCTTCCAAGCTTGGGGATGGCTGCAAAACCCTACAGAGTCCCTCAGTAACCCCATTCATCAAGCACCGAATTGGCAGTACTGGTTTGGCACTAGCCGCCAAGGTTACGATGTTTTCTCTCGTACCCTGTTTGGCTCCCAAGCAGCTTTGCAAGTAGTCGTACTCGCCACCACCATGAGTCTAGTTATCGGTGTTCCCTTAGGCTTAGTTAGTGGTTATCTAGGGGGCAAACTAGACCGGGTGTTAGTATTTTTGATGGATACGATCTACACCCTACCAGGATTGCTGCTATCGGTAACCCTAGCATTTGTGGTAGGAAGAGGAGTAGTTAACGCCGCGATCGCGTTGAGTATTGCCTATGTACCCCAATATTATCGAGTAGTGCGCAACCACACTGCTAGTGTGAAAACAGAACTCTTCATCGAAGCAGCCCAAGCAATGGGAGCCTCTACCAACAGAGTGTTATCTCGCTACCTCTTTCTCAATGTCATTCCCAGTGTACCAGTATTATTTACCCTCAATGCTGCCGATGCCATTTTGATTTTAGGAGGCTTGGGATTTTTGGGACTAGGATTACCAGAACAAACACCTGAATGGGGTCACGACTTACGACTAGCTTTAGATGCCTTACCCACTGGGGTTTGGTGGACAGCTTTGTTTCCTGGTTTAGCCATGTCTCTGATGGTAGTAGGTTTGTCTTTATTAGGAGAAGGATTGAGTGAATTGATCAATCCCCGATTACGCCAGGGGAAATAGATAGGGTTTGCTGAATAAACCGGATTTGGTATTATCTATAATATCAAACTGTGTAGGGGCGGGTTCGCCAAAATCTTTGCTACTCAACGATAACTTAACTCGCACCCGCCCCGGTCTCCTTGGACTCGTTACCTCTGGGTAAACCGGGGCGGGTTTACCATATTGATTTGTCACTTGGTTAAATGGTTGGTGAACCCGCCCCTACTCCAATCTTGTGCTTTGTTAGATGTTAGGTATTACAGACAACAAACATCTAACACCTAGCACGTACCACCTAATCAGGATAGGCTATCGGGATCAACCCCCAATTTTAACAGGCGATCGCGTAACTGTTGGATCGTAACTTCTGCATTATCTGCCCTTCTTCGTTCTTGTTCTTTGGCAAGTCGTTCTTGTTCTTTGGCAAGTCGTTCTTGTTCTTTGGCTTGCTGTTCTCGTTCTTTAGCTTGACGTTCGCGATCGCGAGCATCTTCAGCTAAAATAGCACGTATTCGTTCTTGTTCTTTGGCTTGCTG